>CAKUME010000008.1 GCA_934667575.1 uncultured Eubacteriales bacterium
ATCACGGCCGCCGGATCGGCGCCCTCGTCAAATTCCACCTTGAGCTTCAGCGTCATAAAGCTCAGCGCCGCGTCCTTCACGCCGGGCGTCGCTTTCACGGCCGCTTCCATCTTCGCTGCGCAGTTTGCGCAATCCACGTCTACCTGATAAACCTTTTTCATGACTGTTTCCCTCCGTCATTCATTCTTCCACATGCTCCATGCCCATGCTCAGCATGGTGCGCACATGGTCGTCGTCCAACATATAAAAAATGATTTTACCGTCGCGGCGGAACTTGACCAGCTTGGCGTCCTTGAGGATCTTGAGCTGGTGGCTGATCGCCGACACGCTCACGTTCAGTAGCTGCGCCAGATCGCCCACGCACAGCTCGCTTTCAAACAACGCGTATAGGATCTTAATGCGCGTGGAATCGCCAAACACCTTGAACAGCTCTGCCAGATCGTAAAGATATTCGTCGTCGGGCTGCTTTTCCAGCACCCGGCGCACCACATCGGCGTGCGCGGCCAAAAAGTCGCCGTCGGTCTCCGTTGCCGGCTGCATCGGCTGCTCGGGATCTTTCAAATGCTTCGCCCCCTTTCGTTTGCTCAATTTTTCACTTGAACATTTGTTCAAATATTATTATATGCAAATGCGCAAAGGATGTCAAGCCCTTTGCGCGGAATTCACACTTTGTTCATAATATAACGGAATACGGCGGAGTCCGTTTTTACATGGTGAGCACCGCCGCAATGCGCACAAAGCTGCCCGTTGACTGCGGGTCGTGCGTGCCGGTGGGGCAAATGGTCAGCGTGTGCACGCCCGGCGCCAGATCATCCGCCAGCGGCAGGCACCCCGTGCGGTCAAAATGAAGCGCATATTTATCCCAGCTGTTTTTCGTCTGCACCGGCCCATCGTCAATGCGCCATGTAAACATGCCCGAATCCGATGCGATCAGCGCATACACCTGCACTGACCGCCCCGAAAAATGAACCGTGATGCGGTCGCCGGGCTGGTCGGACTCCAAATAATGCGTCACATCGCGCATTTTCATCTCTTCTGCCAATCGGAAGCCCGTGTGTTCCGCGTCGGCCGCGTCGATCATGGCGGCATTCTCGCCGCACGTCCGGCTCAGCGGCGCGGGCAGCGCGAGGTTCGCCCGCAAAAACTCCGCGATCCGCGCGGTGTAAATATCATAGCCCGCGTCGTTGGGGTGCACGGTGTCGGCGGTATATTTTTTCCAAGTATCGGGGTCGAGCGCCGCACGGCGCAGCAGCTCCGCGCCCACGTTCACCACGCCGATGCCGTAGTGCGCCGCCACGGCGCAATGGTCGGCCGCGCTGCGGCAAAAGCCGTTCTGCGCGATCTCCTGCGCCATGGCCTGTGTGGCCGTGAGCACCAGCACAATGTCCACGCACGGGTCATACCGCAGCAGCTTGCGCACAATGGCCTCCACGGTGGAAACCGACTCCGCCCGGTCGCAGTCGTTGACCGCAAATTCCACAAACACCAGCTCCGGCCGGTGCGCGATCACCTGCTGCGCGCAGCGGCACGCGCCAAAATAGGAATCGGTTCCGCCAATGCCGGCGTTCACTTCCGTGATCGCGCAGTCGGGGTATTGCGCGCGCAGCCATGCGGTGGTCTGCGCGCGCCAGCAGTGCTCCGGCGCGGAAGCGCCCGCGCCCTCGGTGATGGATCCGCCCAAATAAGCCACGCACAGCGCCTTTTGATCGCGCAGCGCGCGCATGCTGTTTTTTAACATAATATTTGCTCCTTTTTCCGTCGTCTGCCGTCCGCGTTTATCCCGCCGGATGCTCCAGCCGGTTCGAGGTGATCATATCCACGCCCCAGCGTTCCAGCCGCAGCGCGTCGGCCGAATCGTCCACCGTCCAGCAGTTCAGCAGGTGCCCCGCATCGTGCACCGCGCGCACCACCTCCGGCGTGACCGCGCGATAGTAAATGTCCAGATCGAGCGCCCAGCGATCCAGCGCCGCCGCCACGCCCGCGTCGTATTTGCCCGTTAAATACTGCATCGGCTGCGTGGGCAGCATGGCGCGCAGCGTTTGCAAATTCGCGAGATCAAACGAGATGAACACCGTTTGCGCCAGATAATCCTGCGCGCGAATCGCCGCCGCCAACCGGCTCAGTGCGCCCTCGGTAAAGTGATTTTTCACCTCCAGCACGGCGATTTTATGATACCGTTTGCAAATGGAAATGTATTCCTCCAACGTGGGGAGGCAAAGATCGCCGCGCACCGATCGGCCGTCGATATCCCACAGCGGAATCTGCCGCAGCTGCGCCATGGTTGCGTGCTCGGCCACCAGGCTCACCGGGCTCACCCGCGCCGTGCAGTCGTCGTGCAAAATCACAAACTGCCCGTCTGCGGTGAGGTGCACATCGGTTTCAATGCCGGCCTGCGTGCAGTTGCCCGCCGCCACAAACGCCGCCGCCGTGTTTTCCGTTTCGCGTCCGCTGAATCCGCGGTGCGCGATCATTTTTACTGCCATATGCTCCTGCTTCCTTTCCTGCGCCGCATGCCCCGGCGCTTTGGGTTCATTTTAGCACATCCAGCCGAAAAACACAAGCCATTGCACGTTTATTTTAAAAAAATGTTTGCATTCCAACGCCGCATCCGATATAATAAAAGCAGACCCCCATGCTGTGCTCGAAAGGATGGATGAATATGGAAAAGATCATTACCGTGCAGGGCACCGGCTGCGCCCGCGTGCGGCCCGATCAGATCGAATGCACCTGCACGCTCACCGCGCCCAACCCCGACTATGCCAAGGCGATGGCCACCGCCGACGCATGGATGGACGAGCTGCGCATTGCGCTCGCCGCCGTGGGCCACGACCCCGACGCGCTGCGCACGTCGAGCTTCCGCGTTCGGTCGGAATACGAAAATCGCCGCGATAAAAACGGCGAGTATCAGCGCGTGTTTGTGGGCTATGCGTGCGTTTATGAGCTGCACCTCACGTTTGCGCTCGACCTGAACCGCTTGGCCGACACCGTGGACGCCGTGGCGCGGTGCGCCGCGCACCCCGAGCTGGGCATCGCCTTCACCGTGCGCAGCACCGACGCCGCGCGCCAAACCGCACTCGCCGACGCCGCCCAACACGCCCGCCGCACCGCCGAAGCGCTTTGCGCCGCCGCGGGCGCGGAGCTGGGCGCGCTGCTGCGCATCGACGCGTGCGCCGAGCCCCTCGACAACGCCTCGCCCACCCGCTTTGAATTTTCGCAGGATCTGATGCGCACACCCGCCAAAATGCGCGCCTGCGCCGATGTTTCGCCCGAGGATGTGGCGCTCACGGAGTCGGCGGCATTTACATGGGCCATTGAATAAAAAATGCTTGTGTTTTCCCGGATTTCGTGGTATAATAAAAAGAAATATCATTGAGGGAGGGAAATCCGGCGATGCATCTTCAGGAATCCGGGGAAATGTACCTCGAAACGATTTACGTTTTGTCGCAAAAAAAAGAGAACGTGCGTTCGCTCGACGTTGCAGAATATATGCACTTTTCAAAACCCAGCATCAGCCGGGCGGTCGGATTGCTGAAGCAGGGCGGCTACCTTGTGGTGGACGGCAGCGGCTACCTGTGGCTCACGCCCAGCGGGTTGGAAATTGCAACCAAAATCTACGAGCGCCACACCGTGCTCTCCAAGTGCCTGATGCATCTGGGCGTGGACGAACGCACCGCCACCGAAGACGCGTGCAAAATTGAGCATGTGATCAGCGACGAATCGTTCGACGCGATCAAGCACCACCTCACGGATCACATGGAACGCGTGCACGGCAAATCCGACGCCTAAACCCACACAAACACGCCACTGCGCCCCGGCAATGCGGAACATTCCGCAGCCGGGGTGTTGTTTTTTCGGCGATTCCGCCGCACTCATGTTTCGCATCGGCATGCGCAAAACGCTGCCCGTACGCTTGTCGCAGCCCGCACCGGATTGCGCATTGGCAGTGGCCGCATGCGCAAAATGCGCTCGGCCATTCCGCTGCGCGCCTGCGCTTCGCATCGGCGTGCGCAAAACGCTGCCCGTGCGCTTGTCGCAGCCCGCACCGGATTGCGCATTGGCAGTGGCCGCATGCGCAAAATGCGTTCGACCACGCCGCCGTTCCCGGTCGTGTCCCGAAAACCGCTCCGCGCAGCGTTTTACACGACGTCCCGCCCGCAGCCGGCGCCGTGCGCACACCGCAAAAAACCGAACGCACCTTGCAGGTTCCGCAAGCGTGCGTTCGGTTTTTGTATGTCGATTTGCGCGCACTACACGCGCATTTTTTCTTGCGCTTCCAAAATTCGGCGCTGCGTTTTCGCCGGGCTCGACGCCACCGGAACCGAAACATCCGCAAACGACCGGTAAAGCGGCTCGCGCTGCGCCGCCATTTGGGCCAGATCCGCGTGCGCCGACAGCGGCCGCCCGTCGCGCGGCAGCTCGTCCGCGGGCCGCTGCATCCAAATCAGCCACCCGTTTTGGTGCAGCAGCGGGTAATTGCGCGGCTGCGTAACGCAGCCGCCGCCCGTGGCGATCACCAACCCCGACTGCTTGCCCAGCTCCGCAAGCACCGCCGTTTCGCGCGCGCGGAACCCCGCTTCGCCCTCTTTTTCAAAAATTTCCGGAATGCTGCACCCCGCTGCGCGCACGATCTCCGCGTCGGCATCCACAAAACGCCGCCCGAGCGCCTGCGCCACGGCCGCGCCCGCCGTGCTTTTGCCGCAGCCCGGCATGCCGATCAGCACCAGATTGCGCATTTGCCGCGCCAGCGTGCCCAAAATGCGTTCGGTCACGCCGTCGTCGATTGCGGTGCCCAAAAACAGCTCCGCGCTGCGCTTGGCCTGTGCCACCAGCATCGACAGCCCGTTTTCGTGCGGAATGCCCAGCCGCTCCGCGTCGAGCAGCAGCTGCGTGCGCGCCGGGTTATAGATCACATCCAGCACGCCCTCGCAGTTCGGAAACTGTGCCAGATCGACTGGCGCCGCGCCCACGTTGGGATACATGCCCACCGGCGTTGCATTCGCAATGATCTGCGCCGTGCGGTCCATATTGTCATAATTATGCTCGCCGCGGCGCGAAATCACCGTCACGCGCTTCGCGCCCAGGTCGGCAAGCACCGTGCGCACCGTCAGCGACGCGCCGCCGCTGCCCAGCACCAGCGCCGTTTTGCCCGCCACATTGATGCCGCTGCGCGCCACCATCCACCGAAATCCGTCGTAGTCCGTGTTGAACCCCGCCAGCGTACCGTCGGCGCGCCGCACCACCGTGTTCACGCTCCCAATGCGCCGCACGGTGTCCGACAGCTCCGCGCAAAACGGCATCACCGTTTTTTTGTACGGAATGGTCACATTGATGCCGTCGAACCCATCGTGCTGCAAAAATGCCGCCACTTCATCCGCGGATTTTTCATACAGCGGATATTCGTACGCCCCAAGCAGCCGGTGGATCTGCGGCGAATAGCTGTGCCCCAGTTTTTCGCCGAGCAGCCCGAACCGCTTCATCACACAACCTCCGTGTAGCTGCCCAGATACTGAAACTCCTCGCAGATGCCGTCCAGCTCGCACATCAGCTGGGCAAAATCATCCGAATACACCGAGGTTTCGAGGTCGAAATAGAACATAAATTCAAAATCGCGGTCCGGCAGCGGACGGCTTTCGAGCTTGAGCAGGTTAATGCCCAGCGCATAGAGCCGCGCCAGCACCTTATAGAGCGCGCCGGGCTTGTGCGGCAGCACCATCATGATGCTGGTTTTGTCTGCGCCGGGGTAAATTTCCAGATTTTTGGAGATGCAGATGAACCGCGTGTGGTTGTTGCCCGCGTCCTGCACCGACTCCGCCAGGCACTCCAGCCCATAGAGCTCCGCACAGCTGCGGGAGCAGAGCGCCGCCACGTCGTTCCGGTCGCTTTTGGCCACCATTTCGGCGGCGACGGCCGTGTTGGCGCACGGCGTGATTTTCACGTTGGGCATCGTCTGCAAAAATTCGCTGCATTGGCGAATGGCCTGCTCGTGCGAGAAAATTTCGCGCACGTCGGCGCGGGCCGTGCCCTTTTTGGCGAGCAGATTGTGGTCAATTTTGATGCGCGTGCTGCGCACAATGTGAAAATCGTGGCGCGCCATCAAATCGTACACCTTGTTCACCGAGCCGGCGGTGCTGTTTTCGATCGGGAGCACGCCGTAGGTGCACAGCCCCTTTTCGATGGCCGTGAACACGTTTTCAAAGCCCTGAAAATAAAGAATTTTGGGATTGCGGAACATTTTTTCGCACGCAATTTGGGAATATGCGCCTTCCACACCCTGGCACGCCACCATCGGCGCTTTGGGGAGCAGCTTCGGCGTGTCGTTGATCGCGCGCACAATGCGGTCATAAAGCGCGCTGTGGCTGTTCATCCGCTTGTCCTGATACGAGCGGCTCAGCTCAAACAGCAGCGAATAGAGCACGCGCGTGTAGTCCTGCAGGTCCTCGGGCGATTTTTCGGCCACGTCGGCGAGCTTTTCGCGCTCCCGCCCGGCATCGAGCACCGGCAGCTTCTGCACCTTTTTTTCGTCTGCAATCTGCGCCGCCACTTCCATTCTCTGCCGAAACAGCTGCACCAGCTGATCGTCAATTTGATCGATTTGTCCGCGTAATTCTTCCAACGACATACAAATATGCCCCTTTCTGTTTCTTTGCTTTTCCGGTTGAATCGATATATCCATCATACGAAATTGTGCGCCGATTGTCAAGCCCTGCGGCACAAAACCGTTAGTGCGCCGCGTCCAGCCGTAGGCTCATCAGATCAAAATCCACCGGCTCGCCGTTCACCCGGCAAAAGTCCGGATAGCGGCACCGCTTTTGGAACCCGAATTTTTCATAGAGCCGAATCGCGCGCGCATTGTCGCTGCGCACCTCCAGGCAAAGCATCTCAAAGTAATTTTCTTTGGCAAATTGGATAAGATGATGCATGAGTGCGCTGCCCACGCCTTGGCCCCACATGGCTCGCACCACGCTGATGCCCACCTCGCCGCGATGCTGCATCCGCCGCGGCAGGCGATCCACGCTCGCGGTGCCCATCAGCGTTTGCCCGCATGCGGCCACCAAACAAACCTGATCGCCGGAATCCGCATGGGCGCGCAGATAGGCCGCCTCCTCGTCCACCGAAAACGGCAGCCCCTCTGCGCCAAAGCTGAGGTTGTCGGTCTCGCCGCCCACCTGCTTCAAATAATCCAGCATCGCGGCGGCGTCCGAGGGCGCGGCCCGCCGAATCACAAATGGCTCCATGTGCTTCCTCCGTTCTGCAAGCTTCCGGCCGCCGTTTCATCGACGACGGAAAAATCTTACATTATATATTGCATCACAGCGCGAATGCGTGCCCGTCGTCGAGCCACACGTCGGTCAACGCGAGCGCGACCGCCGCCTCCACGCAGGGCACGGCGCGCGGCACAATGCAGGGATCGTGCCGCCCATGCACCGTCAGCTCCGCGTCGCAGCGCCCCGCGAGCGACACGGTTTGCTGCGCCCGCCCGATCGACGGCGTGGGCTTGAACGCCGCGCGCAGCAGCACCGGCATGCCGGATGAAATGCCGCCCAGAATGCCGCCCGCGCGGTTGGTGCGCGTGCGCACCGTGCCGTCGTCCATGCAGAACGCATCGTTGTTTTCGCTGCCGCGCAGCCGCGCCGATGCGAAGCCCGCGCCAAATTCCAGCCCCTTTACGGCGGGAATGGCAAACACCGCCTGGGCGATCCGATTTTCGAGCCCGCCAAACATCGGGTCGCCCAGCCCGACCGGCAGCCCCTGCGCGATGCATTCCACCACGCCGCCCACCGAATCGGCTTCCGCCCGAGCCGCCGCAATGGCCGCCTGCATCCGTTCGCCCGCCGCCGCGTCGAGCACCGGAAAATTCGCGGCGCGCAGCGCGGCCACCGTTTCGGGCGGCACGCCCAGCGAGTCAAACGCGCGATCCGCCGCTGCGCCGATCGACGCAATATGCGCGGCCACCGTGACGCCCTGACGCGCCAAAAATTGCATGCACAGCCCGCCCGCAATGCACAGCGGCGCGGTCAGTCGGCCCGAAAAATGGCCGCCGCCCGCCACGTCCTGAAATCCGCCGTATTTCACCTCGGCCACATAATCCGCATGCGAGGGGCGGGGCTTGTCGCGCAGCTCCGCGTAATCGCCCGAGCGCGTATTGGTGTTGCGAATGATCGCGGTCAGCGGCGCGCCGCAGGTGCGGCCGTCCACCACGCCGCAAAGAATTTCCGGCGCATCCGGCTCCTTGCGCGGCGTGGCATAGGCGCGCCCGCCCGGCGCCCGCCGCGCCAAAAACGCCTGCAATTCCGCAAGATCCACCGGCATGCCCGCGGGCAGACCGTCGATGGTCACGCCGATGGCCGGTGCATGGGATTGGCCAAAAATTGCGATTTTCAAATGGCTGCCAAATGTGCTGCTCATGCATCTGCCTCCCCTTCGCGCTTGGCCGCGCGATTTCCGTCGGGCGCGGGCTGCGGCCCGTTTTCATCCGACCACGGCTCCGCGCGGCCGCCCAGCGCGGCAAAGTCCGCCCAAAAACCGGGGTAGGATTTTGCCACCGCTTCCGCGCCGCACACCGTGACCGGCCCGCCGCATTTCACCGACAGCACCGCCGCGGTCATCGCAATGCGGTGGTCGCCCGCCGCGTCCACGCGCGCGCCATGCAGTGCCTGTCCGCCGTAGATGCACAGCCCGTCGGCCGTTTCCGTTACCTCCGCGCCCACCGCGCGCAGCAGCGCGCGCGTGGTGCACAATCGGTCGCTCTCCTTAATGCGCAGCCGCGCGGCGTGCACAATGCGCGTTTCGCCCTGCGCCGCCGCGGCCACCGCCGCGAGCACCGGCACCAGATCGGGCACGTCGGCCGCGTCGATCTCCAGCCCGTGCAGCGCGCCCGGCCGCACGGTCACGCCTGCTTCCGATTCCGTGACCTGTGCGTCGAATGCGCGCAGATAATCCAAAATTTTTCGGTCGCCCTGCGGCGAATCCGGCCGCAGCCCGGTCACCGTGACGCCGTCGCCCGCCAATGCGCCGGCGCAAAGCGGAAACGCCGCGTTCGACCAATCGCCCTCCACGCAAACCGGCGCTGCGGGCGAAGTGCCATGCTGCCCGCCGTGCACGAACAGCCCGTTTTCGCAGTCCGCCATATGAATGCCGAATTCCGCGAGCGCCCGGCGCGTTAGGGTCAAATAGGGCGCCGATTCCAGCGGCGTGGTCCAGCGCATGGTGCTGCTGCCGCCGAGCAGCGGCAGCGCAAACGCCAGCCCGCTGAAAAACTGCGACGACACATTGCCCGGCAGCGCAAAATCCCCGGCGCACAGCCGACCGCCGGTGAAAATGTCGCCCGCCGCGTCACGCCGAATCGTCATGCCGTGCGCGGTCAGCACGGCGTCAAACGGCGCCAGCGGCCGCTGCGGCAGCCGCCCGTGCAGCCGAAAATGCGCCGACACGCCCAGCGCCCCCGCCAGCGGCAGCAAAAAACGCAGTGTGGAGCCGCTTTCGCCCACATCCGGCTCCGCGTGCGCCGGCGGAGCCGCAATGGGGCGCACCGTCCAGCCGGTTTCGTTCCGGTCGATCTGTGCACCCAGCGCGCACAAGCCGCGCACGGTCGCTTCCATGTCCTGCGAGGTGTCGGGGCAGATCACCTGCGCCGGGCGGTCGCCCAGCGCCGCGCAGATCAACAGCCGGTGTGCCTGCGATTTGGACGCAATGGCCGCCAGCCGACCGGCGAGCGGCGTGGGCAAAATTTGCAACATCATACGCGCAGCCCCGCTTCCAGCCAGTCTTCCAGCTCCGAAACCGGCACCGCCACGCGGTCGCAGCGGCCGATTTCGCGCGGCACGATCAGCGTGATCGTGTCGCCCGCGCGCTTTTTGTCCGACAGCGCATACTGCGTGAGCTGCGCCGCCGAAAACGGCGTGGTCACCGGCAGGCCGAAGCGCCGCAGCACCTGCTCCACCTGCCGCGCCGTTTCGGCCGTGCAGTAGCCGCGCGCCGCCGCCGCACGCGAAATGATCGCCAGCCCCGCGCCCACCGCGCGCCCGTGCGAAACGGCAAAATTGCTGCACGCTTCAATGCCGTGCGCCGCCGTGTGCCCCAAATTCAGCAGTTGGCGCGCGCCGTGCTCCTGCTCGTCTGCATCGACCACGTCGCGCTTCATCGCCACGCATTCCGCGATCACGCGGTCGCGGTCGAAAACGGGGCCCGCTTCGAGCAAATGCGCGAGCAGCGTCGGGCTGCCCAGTATGCCGTATTTGATCACCTCGGCGCAGCCGTCGGCAAAAATCTCGTCCGGCAGGGTATCCAGTGTTTTTGTGTCGCAAACAACCAGATCCGGCTGATAAAATGCGCCCACCAGGTTTTTGCCCGCGGGCAGATCGATCGCCGTTTTGCCGCCCACCGATGAATCCACCGCCGCCAGCAGCGTGGTGGGCACCTGAATCAGCGGCACGCCGCGCAGATAGGTCGCGGCCGCAAAGCCCGCCAGATCGCCGACCACGCCGCCGCCCAGCGCCACGATCGCGTCGGTGCGCGTGAAGCGGTGCGCCGCGAGAAAATCGAGCAGCTCCAGCCACGTTGCGCTGCACTTGCTGCGCTCGCCCGCCGGAAATACAAACCGCGCCGCCGCAAAGCCGCCCCGCCGCAGCGATTGCTCCACCGCATCGGCGTAGAGCGGCGCCACGTGCGAGTCGGTCACCAGCGCGAGCTGCGCGGGGTTGCGCCGCGCGCGAATCTGCGTGGGCAGCTGCGCCAGCAGCCCGGCGCCGATCTGCACTTCATAGGTTTTTGAGGCTTCCACCCGTATGGTTGTCATGTGCCGTGTCCTTCTTTCTAATGAAACTGTCCGCTGCCGAACAACACATCGGAGCCTTGCGGCGTGCGTCCGGCTCGGTTATTTGCCGTCCACCGCTTCCTTGCGGCGGCGGCCGTCGTCCAGCAGCTGCGTGAGCCGCGCTTCGTCGTGGTCGGCAATCGCGTCGCGGTATTCCGTGAGGTGCGCAATGATCGTGTCGAGCTCAAAACGCAGATGATCGCCGTTTTCCAAAAAGAGCTGCGCCCACATGGTAGGGTTCAGCCACGCCACGCGCGTTAAATCCTTGTAGCTGCCCGCCGAAAAACCCGCGTGCGCCCCGGCCGTCGGGCTTTTGATGTATGCGTTGGACACCACATGCGCCAGCTGCGACGTGAACGCGATCATTTCGTCGTGCCTGTCCGCCGTGGTCACCGAGAACCGCCCAAAGCCCAGCGGCGCGAGCGTCTGCTTCACGCGGTCGAGCAGCGCAATGTCGTTGAACACCGGCGGCACGATCACCATCGGCGCTCCGTGAAACATATCCGCCCGGCTGTATTTGAAGCCGGAGTGATGCGTGCCCGCCATCGGGTGGCCGCCCACAAACGTGAAGCCGTGCGCCGCCGCCAGCGGGAACGCCGCCGCGCACACGCGCCGCTTGGTGCCTGCGCAGTCCACCACCAGCGTGCCGGGGGCGATCTGCGCCGCGTGTTCCGTTAAATAGTCGATCTCCGCCTGCGGATAGAGCGCCAGCATCACCAGTTCGCATTCTGCGAGCCGATCCGGCGTCAGTTCGCCGTCGAGCGCATCGCTCATCTGCGCAAAGGCCGTCACCGCCGGATCGCGGTCGTAGCCCAGCACCGTTGCCGTGCCTACTTTTTTCCATGCCCGCGCCAGCGATCCGCCGATCAGCCCCAGGCCAATAATTCCCACCGTCATTTGTGATGTTCCCTTCTTCACACGCCGCCACCGTCGCCGGATTCCCACACGGCGGGCGCTGCGGCGCCGTCGGCTTTTTGTGTTCCGTGAACCGGGCGCTTACGCCATGGCCGCCGCGCGAATTTGCTGCACGCGCTTGGCCACATCGTCAAACTGCTCCGGCGTGAGCGACTGCGCACCGTCGCACAGCGCATGGATCGGGTCGTTGTGCACCTCGATCATCAGGCCGTCGGCGCCGCAGGCCGCTGCGGCCATCGCCATCGGCTTCACCAGCTTCGCCGCGCCGGTCGCATGGCTCGGGTCCACGATCACCGGCAGATGCGAAAGCTCGTGCAGCACCGGCACCGCCGACAGGTCGAGCGTGTTGCGGGTGTAGGTTTCAAACGTGCGAATGCCGCGCTCGCACAAAATCACGTTCTGATTGCCGCCCGCCATGATGTATTCCGCGCTCATCAGCAGCTCCTTGATCGTGTTGGCCAGACCGCGTTTGAGCAAAATCGGCTTGTTCGTTTTGCCCAGCGCCTTGAGCAGCGCAAAGTTCTGCATGTTGCGCGCGCCCACCTGAATCACGTCCACCTGCTCAAACAGCGGCAGATACGCCGCATCCATAATTTCGGTCACGATCGGCATGCCGGTGGCCGCCTTCGCCTCGAGCAGCAGCTCAATGCCGTCCGCCTTCAGGCCCTGAAAATCGTAGGGCGAGGTGCGGGGCTTGAACGCGCCGCCGCGCAGCAGCGTGGCGCCCGATGCCTTGACCGCCTGCGCCACCGCGATGATCTGGTCGTGCGATTCCACCGAGCAGGGGCCTGCGATCATTGCAAAATTGCCGCCGCCGATCTTCACGCCGTTCACATCGATCACCGTATCATCCGGATGGAACTTGCGGTTCACCTGCTTAAACGGCTCGCTCACGCGCTTCACCGACTCCACCATGTCCAAGCTGCCGATCATGTCCATGTCCAGCTGCGAGGTGTCGCCGATCAGGCCGAGAATCGTATATTCCTTGCCGCGCGAAACGTGCACGTCCACATGCTGCTCGTTCAGCCAGTGGATGAGGTGGTTCATCTGTTCGTCGGTGGTGCCGGGTTTGAGTACGGTAATCATAATGGTTCGCTCCTTCGCATTTGAATTGCATTTTTATGCAGAATTTGGGATGGAAAACAAAAACGCCGCACAGATGTGATTCTGTGCGGCGCGGTATTCATCGAATCGGGGCTTTATTCCGTCCTGATCTTATAATTCCGAAGTTTTGCAGCACGAATCACTACTATTTTTCGTAAAAAAATAATAGGAATAAAAGTATTCGTTTGCAAAACGAATGGAATTCATTGCGATTGATCTCCGTTTCTTCCAACGTAAAATCCTGCTCTTGTGTGGGTTGCTGCTATTAGCATAGCACAATCGCACGCGTTTGTCAACCGGTTTGCTGAATTATTTTTCATTATTTTGCCCGCCTGCGGCACGGCGGATTTTATCGGCCCAAATACTCCTTTTCCAGCTCCGCCACTTCGTCGAGCCAGAGCTTGGCCGACGCGTCGGAAGGCATCCGCCAGTCGCCGCGCGGCGACAGCGTCACCGAGCCCACCTTCGGGCCGTCCGGCATGCACGAGCGCTTGAACTGCTGCACAAAGACCCGGCGCGTGAACGTGCGCAGCCAATGCAGGATCACCGCATCGTCATAAACTCCGGCGTAGGCGCGCCGCGCCATGCGGAAAATTTTGCCCGGCGGGCAGCCGAACCGCAGCGTGTAATAAAGGAAAAAGTCGTGCAGCTCATAGGGCCCCACCAGGTCCTCGGTTTTTTGGGTCATATTCCCGCTTGCATCCACCGGCAGCAGCTCCGGCGAAACCGGCGTGTCCAAAATATCCCGCAGCACCGCCGCGAGCGTGGGGGCGGCGTGCGCCGCTTCGTAGCGCACGATATAGCGCACCAGCGTTTTGGGCACCGAGGTGTTCACGCCGTACATCGACATATGGTCGCCGTTGTAGGTCGCCCAGCCGAGCGCCAGCTCCGAAAGGTCGCCCGTGCCGATCACCAGCCCGCCCGTTTTGTTGGCAATGTCCATCAGCACCTGCGTGCGCTCGCGCGCCTGGCCGTTTTCAAACGTGACGTCCAGCACCGTGGGGTCCTGCCCAATGTCTGCAAAATGCTGGTTCACCGCCGCGGTGATGTTCACCTCGCGCAGCGTCACGCCCAGTTCCCGGCAAAGCGTGACCGCGTTGTTTTTGGTGCGGTGCGTGGTGCCAAAGCATGGCATTGTGACCGCCACAATGTCCGAATGCGGCCGCCCGAGCAGATCCATCGCGCGCACCGAAACCAGCAGCGCCAGCGTGCTGTCCAATCCGCCCGAAATGCCGATCACCGCGGTGGCCGCGTGGGCGTGCGCCAGCCGCTTGCGCAGGCCGTAGGACTGAATGCGCAGAATCGCCTCGGCGCGCTGATTCAGCTGCGCATCGTCGGACGGAACAAACGGGTTGCGCGCAATGGGCCGCGTCAGCTTCACCGCGCGCAGCTCCTGCGCAAACGTGATTTCCGTATATTCGCCGTTCGGCGCGCACGCGCAGGTGGTGTTGCGGTGGCGTTCCTCGCTCAGCCGATCCACGTCCAGCTCGCTCACCGTGAGCGTCGCTTCGCCAAACGGCGGGTTTTCGGCCAGGATCGTGCCGTTTTCCGCAATAATATGATGGCGCGAAAACACCATGTCCTGCGTGGACTCCTCCGGCCCCGCGTTCGCATACACATAGCCGCACAGCAGCCGCGCGGACGTGCTGCGCACCAGCGTGCGGCGGT
>CAKUME010000009.1 GCA_934667575.1 uncultured Eubacteriales bacterium
ACCGCTCCGAGCTCGGCGACGTGTCGGTGGTGAAAGGCGACACCACCTACACGATGAACGGCGACGATCTGCGCGTGTGGGATGCGCAGGGCGGCGACGTGTATACCCAAGGCACGATCGAAAAGGAGCTGCCGGTGAACCTCGCCGTGTCCTATCAGCTCGACGGCAAGCCGATTTCCGCCGAAGAGCTCGCGGGCAAGAGCGGCCGCGTGACCATCCGGTTCGATTATGCCAATAATCAGTACGAAACCCGCACCGTGAACGGCAAAAGCGAAAAGATCTATGTGCCGTTCGTGATGCTCACCGGGCTGCTGCTCGACAACGATTCGTTCTCGAACATCGAAATTTCCAACGGCAAGCTCGTGAACGACGGCAGCCGCACCGTGGCCATCGGCTTTGCGATGCCCGGCCTGCAGGAGAACCTCGGCATTAACCGCAGCGACCTGGAGCTGCCCGACTATGTGGAAGTTTCGGCCGACGTGACCAACTTCTCGCTGGCCACCACCATGACCTTTGCCACCAACGACCTGTTCAATCAGGTGGACGTGGACGAAATGAACGGCGCCGACGACCTCAAGGATGCGATGGCGCAGCTCACCGATGCGATGAAGCAGCTCACCGACGGCTCCTCGCAGCTGTATGACGGCCTTTCGACGCTGCTCGACAAATCCGGCACGCTGATCGGCGGCATCAACACGCTCACCGACGGCGCCAAAGCGCTGCGCGACGGCGCGGCGCAGGCCGCCGACGGCGCGACCACCCTCAAGGGCTACACCGCCCAGCTGGCTTCGGGTGCGGTTTCGGCCGCCGGCGGCGCGCAGCAGCTCCAAGCGGGCATTGACGAATACGCCGCGCAGCTCAACGGCGCGCTGAGCCAAATGACGAACGGCGTGGGCGACGTGCAGGACGGCCTCAGCCAAGTGCTGGCGGGCTTTGAAAAGCTGCAGGGCGAAAACGGCGCCAACAGCAAGGCGCTGGTGGCGGCGGCCGAGCAGGTATATGACCAGCTGCTGAACACCGCCGTGACCCAGCTCCGGTCGGCCGGGCTCGAGGTGCCCGATGTGGATCACACCGAGGCCGCCACGCTCACGGCCACGCTCGACGCACTCACCGCAAAGCCCTACACGCAGCTGACCACGCTGGTGACCCAGGCTGCGGTGAAAAAGACGATCACCGAGCAGGTGCTCGCCGCCATGCAGAAAATGGGGCTGCAAACCGCCGAGGGCAAAGCCATGACGGCGGATCAGTATGAAGCGGCCAAATCGTCGGCGCTGCTGCCCGCCGAGACCACGCAGCGGGTGGACGCCCGGATTGCCGCCCAGCTCGCCGACAAAGCCACCGTGAAGGCCGTGACGCAGGCGATCGCGCAAAATCCGCAGGCGCAGGCCACCATTTCCTCCGCCGTGACCCAGTATGTGACCACGCTTTCCACCGTGAACGCGCAGCTCAAGGCCTACGATGAATTCTACACCGGCCTGCAGGACTACACCGCCGGGGTGGCCGAAGCCGCCGACGGCACGCAGCAGATCGCCGACGGCGCCGACACGCTGCACAACGCGATGACCGACGGCGCTTCGCAGCTCGCCGGGGGCACCCAGCAGCTGCGCGACGGCGCATCGCAGCTCGCCAACGGCACCGGCTCGCTGGCTTCGGGCGCCGGTCAGCTCGACAGCGGCATGGGCACGCTGGTGAGCGGCCTGGCCTCGGTGCAGGACGGCGCAAGCCGGCTCTTTAACGGCCTGCTCACGCTGCAATCGGGCTCCGGCGCGCTGGTGGACGGCGTGCAGCAGCTGCGCGACGGCGCGATGCAGCTCAACGACGGGCTCAAGCAGTTCAACGACGACGGCATTGCCAAGCTCGACGAGCTCGTGAACGGCGACCTCGACGATCTGATCGCGCGCCTGAAGGCCACCGCGGACGTTTCGAAAAACTACCGCTCCTTCACCGGCCTGTCGGACGATATGGACGGCAAGGTGAGCTTCATCTACAAAACCGCGGAGATCGAAGCGAACAAATAATCTCTCCGGCTCATGAAACCCCGGCGCCCCGGCTTGCGATGCAGGCCGGGGCGCTTTTTTGGGATTTCTCCATCGGCCGGGCACGCCGCGCCTTTTCCGCCGCAAACGCGCCCGTTTTTTTTGAAAAAGGTGTTAATATTAACCCCCTCATTTTTTCGGGACGCGGTGTGCTTTTTGAAGCGGACGGAAACGCCGAAGAAAAACCGACATGCGCCGCCATTCGGCACGAACCGACACGGTTTTTCCGTTCGTAAATGGTTTTGTCCATTTTTGGTTCTGTGCGCCCGTTCCGGGCGCGATTTGTTTTTTTTCGGGGATATACGCGCACTTTCGTTCGGCGCGAATTTGCCCCGTTTCCGGCCAAGTAAAACGCATAAATATCAAAAGCGCCCCGACTGCGAAGCATTGCTTTGCAGTCGGGGCGCTTGCGCTTTGCGCGGCGCTCACATTTTTGCTTTTTTTCGGCGCGACAGCAGCACCCCAACGGTCACTGCGCCCACCACGGCCACGCCGATGAGCACCCAGCTGCCCGCGGAAAGCCCGGCGTGCTTCGCGGATGTGCTCATCATCCGGTCGGCCGTTTCGCGGAATGCGCGCGAAAACATTTTGTCCGGCAGGTCGCTTTCGTCGTAATAATAATTGAGGCTCGCCAGCAGAATGTCGGCCGCTTCGTCGTCGAACACCCGGCGCGTATTGTCGCCCGGCAGATAATATACATAGTAGCTGTAATCGTATTTGCCGCCCGAAATGGGCACATACATCACCAGCAGATGCCCTTCGTCGGTGCCGAACAGCGACGCATACTCCGCAAACGCCCGGTCCTCCACATCGCTCGACTGCGGCTCGCCCTGCGACGCCTTGGCGATATACAAATATGGCTGCACACCCGTTTTATCGTAAAAATATTGCAGGCTTTTTTCCACGTTCACCGTGTCGTGGAGCAGCGCGTCCTCGTCGGTGAGATAGGCGTCGATCGGCGTGAGCTGGTCGGCCGCCAGCTTGGTGCGCGCGTGCGTGGACACCGGAATGCCCGTGCCGTCGTCCGTGCTGCCGGACGACACCCCGGCGCGCATGCCCATCCAGCCGAACGCCACCACCATGATCACGATCACCAAAATCACGGCCGGGCCCGCGCCGCATCCGCAGCCGCCCCGCCGCCGATAATAGCCGCCGCCCGGCGGAGGCGGTGGGGGCGGCGGCGCCGGACGGAAAAATCCGCCGCCAAAGCCGCCCGGCCGGCCGAAACCGCCGGGGCGCGGCCCGCCAAAGCCACCGCCGGGGCGTCCGCCGCCAAAACCGCCGGAAGAATGCCCGCCGCCAAAGCCACCGGAGGAATGCCCGCCGCCGGAGTGTCCGCCAAAGCTGCCCCCGCCCGAGGCGTGTCCGCCGCTCGAATGTCCGCCGCCAAAGCCGCCGCCGCCGCGTGATGGCATAAAAAACCGCTTCCTTTCCCGTTGTCGCGCGGCCCGAACGCTTCGGCGCGCCGCGCGGAATTTCACAGAGCTTCTTGCGGGATCTATTATACCACATTTGCCGCGCCGCGCGCAAGTCGCTTTTTTCATTTCGTTTATTGGGACAAATCTGACATACCACCGTGCGCCGCGTCTCCGTCCGCGTCTATGTCAGAAATGTCCCAATAGCTGCGTCGGCCCCATGTCAGAAATGTCCCAATACGCGCTCGGCCGAAACATCCGCTCCGATTTTCTATTGGTACATTTCTGACATACCGAGGATTTCCATTTTCGTCCAATTCATTTTCTGCAAATTTTCTGTTGCACTTTGTCTTTATTAAAATTCCCAATTTTTGAAAATGAAACGCCTTGTTTGCATTCCCGTTTTTTAGCAATTCCATTCTTTCACAATTTTCGTTCGCGCACCGGCTCATGTCACAAATGTCCCAATAACAAAAAGGGCCGCGTCATTTTTGTCCCAATACCGCGCGCGGGCATGTCACAAATGTCCCAATACCATGTCAGTGCGGTCCCCGCAGCGCGTCATTTTTGTCCCAGTTGCGCGTCAGATTTGTCCCCGCAGCATGTCAGATCCGTCCCCGCGGCGCGTCATTTTTGTCCCAATGATCCCGCGTTTTTCGCGGCGTCATGCGGTTTTTTCGCGCGCTAAATAATAAATATATAAATATAAAAAGAATAGAAAGAAAAGAAATAGCTGCCCTTGGGCCGCGCGGATTTTTTTGCGGGCAGCATTCCACTTGGGCCGGGCGCAAATTTTCGCGCAAATTCCCGAAAAAATATTGGTACACCACCTTGACGTGTCCCCATATTCGTATTATAATATCCTTATACATAAGGGGGATGATCGCCGATGACGCCGGAACAAGCCATTCCCGTGCAGGAGGAACGCAGCCTGCTGGTGGTGAAGAGCAACGAGCTCATTCAAAAATCGCGCTTTAACCTTTCCACCTCCGAGCAAAAAATCATTCTTTACCTGATCTCCAAAATCAAACCCTCCGACACCGAATTTCATGAATACGAATTTTCGGTGTCCGATTTTTGCCGCATTTGCGGAATCAGCGCCCAAAGCGGATCGGTGCACTCCGCCGTGAAGCAGTCGGTGAAAACGCTCGCCGATAAATCGTTCTGGATCAAGCAGGACGACGGCTCCGAGCTGCTGCTGCGGTGGCTGCAGCACGCCAAAATTGAGAGCGGCCGCATCCACATTCAAATTGACCAGAACATGAAGCCCTATCTGCTTCAGCTCAAGGAGCGCTTCACGCGCTATGAGCTGATCTACACGCTGGCGTTCAAAAGCCAGTTTTCGATTCGGCTCTACGAGATCCTCAAATCGTACCAATGGCGGCATGAGGTCACGCTGGTGCTGGACGAGCTCAAGGTGTCGATGTTTGCCGAAAATTACAAAAATTTCAAGGATTTCCGCAACCGCGTGCTCGACGTGGCCGTGCGCGAGATCAACCAGTATTCCGACATCACCGTGAACTACACCCCGATCACCAAGGGCCGCAAAACCGTTGCGCTGCGCTTCGAGATCATCGACAACGATGTGGCGGAGCGCGTGGAGGCCTATGCCGCCTGCGAAGCGGCGCTGGGGGAATCGTGACCGGTGCGGCGGGACCTAAGGCCGGTTTTTTCGGTGAGTCGTGCGTTTTTGCCCTGCGGCGAAGGCGCACGGCTTTTTGCGCTCCGAATGCAATCGCCGCCGGTGTTAATATTAACACCTTCCCGCAAGGGAAGGTGTGCACCTTCATAAATTTTCGCAGCCGTTCGCGCAATTCCGATTGATTTTCGCACCGCAATGGCGTATAATAAAGATAATCGCTTCGGGGCGGGCGCACCGCCCCGGAAAGGAGCACGCGCAAGATGAAAACATTCGCATTCTACAACGCCAAGGGCGGCGTGGGCAAAACGTCGTCCGCGATCAACGTCGCGTATATTCTCGCCGCGCTGTTCAACAAGCGCACGCTGCTGGTCGATTTGGACCCGCAGAGCAACGCGACCGATTTTTACGGCTGCTACGACGATTCCGGCACCCGGCTCAGCATGGAAGACCTGCTGGTGGGCTCGGTGGAGCGCAGCCATGGGGTGGCCACCCCGGTGACGCCCGCCGATGTGATCTGCCACACCGCCTATGAGCGGCTCGACGTGATCCCCGCGCACCTTTCGCTCGGCCGCGCCGAAAAAAATCTGCTCAAAGAAACCGTGACCCCGCAGCAGTTCAAACTCGCCAATCAGCTGCGCCTGATCCGCGACGACTACGACTACTGCATCCTCGACTGCTCCCCGTCGCTCGAAAGCCTGGTGAACGTGAACGGCCTTGCCGTGGCGGACGCCGTGTTCGTGCCGCTCAAGTGCGACAAATGGGCGTCGCGCGGGCTGGACGCATCGCTCACCGTGATCAACACCGTTTCGACCTACAACTACAACCTGCGTTTTGGCGGCTGCTTTTATGTGCAGTGGGAGGAGCGCAAGATCAATCGATTCACGTTTGAACAGCTGCAAAAAACGCTGGGCGACAAGATGCTGGATGTGAAAATCCGCAAAAACAAAAGCGTGGAGGAGATTACATACTGCGAGGAGCCGCTGCTGATTTACGACCCCAAGGGTACCGCGACGCAGGATTATATTGAGCTGACCCAGCAGATCATGAAAATTATGGGTTAAGGAGGAGAAACATGGGCGGAAAGTTTGATAAGGTAATAAAAAAAGAGCTCGGCTCCGGCCTGCTGAGCGAAAATTCACGCCAATTTGCGGTGAACGAGTTCAAAGTGACCTACATCCCGCTGGACAAGCTCCGCCCAAACGCCCAGAACGAGGGCTTTTCGATGGCCGACATTGAGGAGCTGATGACCTCCATTCGCGAGGTGGGGCTCGAGCAGAACCTGGTGGTGGTGCACGAGGGCGATCACTATCGCATTCTCACCGGCCACCGGCGCTATGCGGCGCTTTGCCGCCTGCGCGACGAGGGGCTCGAAAAATTCAATTCGGTGCCGTGCATTGTCAAGGACCTGAGCCGCATTGAGCTGCCGCTGAGCGAAAAGTCGAAGGAAGTGTACGCGATCGCGACCACCAACCTCGAAAACCGCCGCTGCACCGACAACGACAAGCTCAAGCTCATGGCGATGCTCTCCGGCGTGTACGACGAGCTGCGGCGCAACGGCTATGCGCAGCTCGGCAAGCGGCGCGATTTTTTGGCGGAGCGGCTGGGCATTTCGAGCGCCGGCGTGCAGATCTTGAGCTTTGTGGACAAGAACCTCGACGAATCGTTCCGGGCAGCGTTTCAGAGCGACCGCCTGCCGCTGATGGTGGCGAACGAGATCGCGCATCTGCCGCCGGAAACGCAGCGCGCGTTTGCGGCGGAATGCGCCAAGCACCCGGAGCGCGCGATTTCGGTGAAGGACGTGCGCCGCTTTGCGGAGCAGCGCCGCAAGGCCGCCGAGCCGATCCAGCCCGCCGAGATGAGCTTTTCCGCGCGCTATGCCGCCGCCGCCGATACCTTGGCGCAGGTGCAGGCGGACTACGCGCGCTGTGTGGAGTTTACCGTGCGCGATGCGATCGCGCTGCGCCGTTTGCAGGAGGAAATTTCCGACCGCCTGCACAGCACGGAACGAATTTTGAAAAAATATGTGGCGGAGCAGGAACGCGCCGCGAAGAAAAAAAGCAAAAAAGCGGAATAAACGGCGCACCGCTCCGGATGCGGCCGCGAAAAACGCCGCGGAAACTTTATCGGGGCAGGGTGCACACCATCTTTTCAGGAAGGTGTGACCTTGCCTGAAAAGATGGTGTTAATATTAACACCGCCCATTTTGGGCGGGTGTGTACCTTTCCGCGGAGATCGTGTGCAGCGGCTTTTTGGAGGAAATGCCCTTCCCCACCGGGTGTGCGTCGGCCGAGCCGGGGGTTCATTCGGCTTGCCGTGATTTTCCAAGGATTGCGGCGGCAAACCCACCGAATCTTCATGAAACGGAGCGAAGCGCCATGAGCGACAAGAAAAAATTGCAGACCAATTGCGATCTGTGCGGCAACTACGAATACGACGACGACGTGGGCGCGTATGTGTGCAGCGTGTCGCTGGACGAGGACGAAATGGAGCAGTTTTTGGGCGGCACATTTCGCCATTGCCCCTATTACAACCCCGAGGGCGAATATCGCACGGTGCGCAAGCAGAACTGAAATATCGGGCGGCCGCATCGGCGGCAAATCGCCCGCAAGGAGGAAAAAACAATGATTTTGTTCGATTCTTTTCCCGGCGGCAAGCAAAATGCCGTCACCTTCAGCTACGACGACGGCATGGTGACGGGCGACGAACGGCTGATCGCGCTGTTCCGCAAATACGGGCTCAAGGCGACGTTTCACCTCAACGGCCTGTTTGCGGACACTGCGCCCGAAACGCTGCGCGCGCGCTACGACGGCTTTGAAATTGCCGCCCACGGCAAAGAGCACCGTTCGCTGTCGATGCTGCCGGTCACGTCGATCATCGAGGAGCTGACCGAGAACCGCAAGGTGCTCGAGCGCGCGGTGCGCGGCCCGGTGCAGGGACTGTCGTATGCAAACGGCGACTTCACGCAGGAAATGCTGCCGCTGCTGCGCAGCCTGGGGTTTGTGTATTCCAGGACCACGCGGAATCGCGTGGATCGCCCGATCCCGCTGTTTGGGCTGCCCGAAGACTTTATGCAGTGGGCGCCCACCTGCCACCAAAGCCGCGGGCAGGAATGCGCGGACAAGTTTGTGGCGTCGCTGGACGGATATTTTAGCACGCCGCGCCTGCTCGACATTTGGGGTCACAGCCATGAGTTCCGCACCGAGGAAGATTGGGCCAAAATGGAGCAGATCTGCGCCACCGTGGCGCACAACGACCGCGTGTGGTACGCGACCAACGGCGAAATTTACAATTATGTGATGGCGCAGCGCGCGCTGGTGCCCGCGGCCGACGAGTCGTTCATCTACAACCCGACGCGCACCGACGTGTGGTTCCACCGGAACAACGTGTGCTACTGCGTGCACGGCGGCGAAACGCTGTTCTTCTGAGCGTGCGGCGCAGTCCTGCGTTGAGCGCGCCGCGCACGGCGGTTCGGCCGCCGGTGCGGTTTCCGCAGAAAAAATATTCTCATTCGGAACGTGCCGGAGCCGGCTGCGGCGGAAAGCGCGTTCCGCTTTTTGTTGCTCGGAACGGCGGCCGGTTCCCATGGGCGGTGCGCCAAACGGGCCGTGCCCGCGCAAAATTTCTTGCGGAAATTCATGATTTTTTCACAGTTTGCTCTTGAACTTTTCATGCCGTTTTGATATACTATAAGAAATTCAAGCAAACCCCGCCAAACACGGCAGAAAGGCAAGGCATTCACTATGGTTGAATTGGTTATCGGCCCCAAGGGCAGCGGCAAAACGAAATATATGACGGAGGCGATCTGCGCCGCCGCGCAAAAATCCGCCGGCAACGTGGTGTATATCACCAAAGGCCTCGAGAGCGGCTGGGACATCCCGCACGATGTGCGTGTGATCGATCTGGCGGAGTTCCCGCAGATCGATACCTACGGCGAGCTGTATGCATTCGTGTGCGGATTGCTGTCGGGCAACTACGACATTACCAATGTGTTCATCGACGGGCTCTATGCGCTCTGCGGCAAGCAGGAGGAGGAGCTGTCGATTTTCCTCGCGCTGATCTCGGAGCTGTCGGACGCGCACCACGCGGCGTTCACGGCGGCGCTTTCGGCGAAGAAGGACGAAGTGCCGGAAGCGATCTATCAGATGGTGTCAGACGTGCACGTCTGCGAATAAGCGGCGCTGGGCGCAAAACAACCGGAGCACTCCTGCAGGCGCGGGGGGCGGCTCCGGTTTTTGCGTTTTTCGGGATGTTTCGTGTGAAACACCCCGATTTCGGGCGATGCGTGTTTCTGCGGCGCGTGTCGGCTTTTGGGTGAACGGGACGCGCCTTTGGTCGGTGTGCGGAAAAACGCGGCGCTGAACGGGGGTGTTAATATTAACACCTTTTTTGTTGAAGCAGGATGGAGCCGAATGTCCAAGGAAACGGTGCGCGCCGGGTGAGGTGCCGCTGCACAGGCTAATGCGGGAATGAACGGGGTTATTTTGTGTCGCGTGCGGGCGAAAGGTGCGTGAAACACAAAAAAAACGCCGGGGCGCGTGGAAACTCGGGCTCCAAGCGCGGCGGCGCGAAAAAGGTGAAAATTCGATGGAATGCGGGGCGGTTTACCCCACGGTGATCTCCAGCGTTTGGTCGGGCTGAAGCACGGCGGTGCCGAGCTGCTCGGCGAAGCTGAAGCCCGGGTCGAGCGAAATGCGGCCGGTGATGCCCTCCGCGGCGTGAACGGTGAGCGTGAGGCCGGAGGGGGTGCGCGCCCAGCGCACGGAAATTTCGCCCGCGGGCAGGCGGTAGCGGCATTCGGCGTGGCTCAGCTGGGCGATGAAGTGCGGGTGAATGTGCACCGCGTTGCAGTTGTCGTCGTTCGGGTTCACGTTCAGGCCGACGATTTGGCGCATGAACCAGTGATTGATATCGCCGAAGAAGTGATGGTTCCACGAGCCGGTCTTGTAGATATCCGGATCAAACGCCTCGGGCAGCGTGGTGAAGCCGCGGTCGAGGTAGTAGCCGTAGGAGGGGTATTCGCTGCGGGTGATAAGCTCATAGGCGAGCGCGCTTTCGCCGAACATGGAAAGCACATGGAAGATCACGCGCAGGCCGAGGAACCCAACCGAAAACGCGTGGCCGTCGCGCTCGATCATGCGCATGAGCTGGTCAAACGCGGGGCGGCGCTCCGCCGGCTCGAGCAGGCCGTAGTAGATCGCCATGGCCTGACCGGACTGGCTGTCGCCCGCAACGAGCAGGGTGTTCGGGTCGATGAGCTCGCGGCGGATGGCGGTGCGCAGCTCCGCGCCGAGCGCACGCGCAAACGTCGCGTGATGCGGCAGCCCCACGGCGGCGAACATCTTTTCGCCTTTTACGCACATATCGTACACCATCACGCTGTCGGTGAACTCCAGCGGCGTGCGCGGCGGCGTGCGGTCGGAGAACACCACGGGCACCCAGTCGCCCAGACCGATGTGCACGAGCCCCACGTCGTCGCGGCGGCGGCTCACATATTCCAGATAGCGCAGCATCGTGGCGGCGTTGTCGGTGATGAGCGCCGTTTCGCCGCGGTATTTCCATGCCATGTAGGGCAGGTTGAACATCACGGAATCCCACGCCGGGCCGTTGCCCCACGCAAAGCCCCAGCCCCAGGTGGGCACGATGCCGGGAATGGCGCCGTCGTCGCGCTGGACGCGGCGGATGTTGTTGAGCCATTCGCGCCAGCTGCGCACCGCGTCAAATTCCAGAATCATGTGCTCCGCCGACATGGACGCATCGCCCGTCCAGCCGTGTTTTTCGCGCTGAGGGCAGTCGGTGGGGAACCACATGAAGTTGGCGTGGTCGGAGCGGAGCGCATTTTGCCACAGCCGGTTGGCGCGGTCGTCGGAGCACGAAAATGCGCCCAGCTCGGGCTGGTCGGCATGAAAGATCAGCGCGGTGAGCAGGTCGGGCGTGGCCTGCTCGGCGGTGATGCCGCTCACATAGAGGTAGCGGAAGCCGTGATACACAAACTGCGGCTCCCACACCTCTTCGCCGCTGCCGGAGCAGTAGTAGATATCGCGCTGACAGTAGCCGTCGGGGTAAAAGTGCGAAACGTTGCTCTGGTCGAAGCGGCCGTCCGGGGTGAGCATTTCGCCCGCGATGATCGACACGCGCTGGCCGGGCTTGCCGTGAATTTTCAGGCGGAACGTGCCGGAATCGTTGAGACCGAAGTCATAGAGCCAGCCGCCCTCCAGCGGGTCGGGGAGCTCGGGGGTGACGAAGTCCACATAGGCGGCCGGGTTGTTGCGGGGCTGCTCGTCGGCCACGCGCGCGGCCGGGCGCACCAGCACCGGCTTGCGCTCCGCCACCACGCGGATGGGGTCGGCGGCGTTCACGCGGGGCAGGCCGCGCGGCGGGTCGGCCGGCAGCGGCGCGCGCCAGTCGGAATCGTCAAAGCCGGGGGCATCCCAGCCGGGCTGCGCGCATCGCGCATCGTAGAACACGCCGGTGCGCAGGTTGTCGAACCGAACGGCCGACTCGGTGCAGCGAAACGACGATGCGTCGAACGCCACGGTTTCGCCGCCACACACCGCTTCAAACGCAAGCGCGAGCTTGGGCGCGCTTGCGGCGGGAATCTGGTCAAAGCTCCAGGTGCGGGTCATGGGGTTCATCATGCCGTTTCCGAGCATCACGCCGATCACGTTTTCGCCCGCGTGCAGGTGCGGCGCGAGGTCGTAGTCGTCGTAATAAACAAGGTCGTCGGGGCAGGAAATGTAGGGCGCGAGGGGGCAGCGGGTGAGCTTTTGGCCGTTGACGAACAGGTCGTAGAACCCAAGACCGGTGATGCGCAGCTGCGCCGACTCGGGCGCGGCGGCCAAGCGGAAGCTGCGGCGGAACATCGGCGACGGCACATGATGCTCAAACGTGGAGCGTTCGCGGGTAGCGCAGACAAATACGTTGGAAAAGTCCATTTTTATAAATTCCTCCTTTGAACATGGAAAAATCGAAAACTGCGAAAAAAAGCGGCGCGGAACACGTCCGAAGCGACGCGGCGCCGCGCTTCAGCTGTATTATAACGGAGCGCGCGTAAAATTGCAAGTACTTTTTCGTGATTTATGGCGGGAAATGTGCGATTGCGAAAAAGATATAAAAACACCCGGTGATTTCACCTAAAAATCACCGGGTGTGGCTCGGATCGGGCGGAAAACGGCATGGGATTCGGTGCGGCTGCGGGGTGTTTGTGTGCGCAAAAGCGACCTCAAGTACGGCCCCACCGAAAAAACGACGCGAAGTACGGTTCAACACGGCGCACCGCACGCAAAAACGACCTCAGGTACGGGTAAAATTCAGCCGCGCATGCACCAGTTTTCGCCGGTTCGCGGGTCGAAGAAAACGGAAACCTCGCCTGCGGCGTCGGCGCCGGTGAGCACATAGCCCTTTTTCACAAAGAAGCCGCCCGGCGTCATTTCCATCACATGCACGGCGCGCACCGGCACGCCGGTTCGCTTCGCCGTTTGGGTCGCACGCGCCACGGAGTAGGCCGGGCGCGCGCAGACAAAAACCACGGCGGCCGCGGCGGAGAGCACGAGCGGCAGCAGCACGCGGAGCATACGGGAACCGCGTGATTTCAGATCCAAACGCAGCGTGAAAATGCACCAGCAGGCGGACAGCACCACAAGCAGCTGGGGCACCTGCATCGAGATCACACCGGCATAGACCGTTCGGTTCACGATGAGCAGCGCGGCATCGGCCAGCACGGTGAGCGCGAGCACCCACAGGGGGCTTGCGGCCGCGCGGGCGAGGGCGGGACGGAACGCTTTCATGCAAATCACTCCTGGGTTCGGGTCATGGGCACAAAAATCCCATTGATTTGATTATCGCATAAAAAAGTAAAATTTGCCGCCCCCGTTGCGTAAAATCGGGGTAAAACCCGGATTCGGCCCGTTCAAAAAAAAACGGCCCCGCGCGGAACGAGCCGCCGAGGCCGAAATGAAAGACCGGAAGAAAAGCGCGAAGCTCAGTGGCGAATCAGGCCAAAGTAGAGCAGCACCAGCGCGCCGAGCGCAATGCGGTACCAGCCGAACACGGTGAAGTCGTGCTTTTTGATGAAGCGCATCAGGAAGCGGATGACGAGCACCGACACCACAAACGCCGACACCATGCCGATGAGCAGGATGATCGCTTCGGGTGCGGTGAAGTGCAGGCCGAATTTGACGAGCTTGAGCAGGCTTGCGCCAAACATGACCGGCACCGCGAGATAGAACGTGTATTCCGCGGCCACGGTGCGCGACACGCCGAGCGCCAGCGCGCCCACGATGGTGGCGCCGGAGCGCGAGGTGCCCGGGAACACCGCTGCCACCAGCTGGAACACGCCGATGAGCAGCGCGTCGCGGCAGGTGAGTGTGTCCACCGAGGTGCAGCGCGGGGTGCGGCTGCGATTCAGGCGCTCCACCACGAGGAACAGCGCGCCCACGAGGATGAGCATGAT
>CAKUME010000010.1 GCA_934667575.1 uncultured Eubacteriales bacterium
GCGAAGGCGAGGCCAAGCCGGATATCGACATTATCGGGCAGTTCGGCGTGGGCTTCTATTCCGCGTTCATGGTGGCGTCCAAGGTCACGGTGTATAGCCGCGCCTACAACAGCGATCAGGCGTGGGTGTGGGAATCCACCGGCGCCGACGGCTACACGATCGACACCTACGACAAGGCCGACCACGGCACCGACATTGTGCTCACGCTCAAGGAAAACACCGAGGACGAGCAGTACGACGAATACCTCTCCACCGATCGGCTGCGCGCGATCGTGCGTAAATATTCCGACTACATCCGTTATCCGATTCGCATGGACGTGGAGCACACGCGTCCGAAAGCGGACAACGACAAAGAAACCGAAACCTACACCGAGAACGAAGTGCTCAACAGCATGGTTCCGCTGTGGAAGAAGAACAAAAACGAAATTAAGCCCGAAGAATACAATCAATTCTATAAGGATAAGTTCGGCGACTTTGAAGACCCGCTGCTGGTGATTCACAGCGCGACCGAGGGCGCGGCAACCTATCATGCGCTGCTGTTTGTGCCGTCGCGCCCGGCCTATGGGTATTACACCACCGAATTCCAGAAGGGGCTGCAGCTCTATGCGAGCGGCGTGCTGATCATGGATAAATGCGCCGACCTGCTGCCCGACTATTTCAGCTTTGTGCGCGGGCTCGTGGATTCCCAGGATCTGCAGCTGAACATCTCGCGTGAAATGCTTCAGCACGACCGGCAGCTTAAGCTGATCGAATCGCGTCTCGAAAAGAAGATTCGCGACGAGTTGGCGGCGCTGCTCAAGCGTGATCGTGAAAAGTATGAAAAATTCTGGACCAACTTCGGCCTGCAGCTCAAATACGGCGTCTATTCCGACTTTGGCATGCACAAAGACCTGCTTCAGGATCTGCTGCTGTTCCGCTGCACCGGCCACGACAAGCCGGTCACGCTCGCAGAGTATACGGCTGCAATGAAGGAAAACCAGAAATATATCTACTATGCATGCGGCAAAACGGCGGCGCAAATCGAAAAGCTGCCGCAGGCCGAGCTGCTGCGCGACCATGGGTTCGAAATTTTGTGCCTGACCGAAGACATTGACGAATTTGTGATGCGCGTGCTGGTGGAATACGGCGGCAAGCAGCTGCGTTCGATTTCGGCAGAAGACCTTGGGCTCGAAGACGAAACTGAAAAGAAAGAAGAGGTCAAAAAGCAGAACGAGGAGAATAAGGCGCTCTTTGCAGCCATGGCCAAGGCGCTGGGCGGCAAGGTGAAAACCGTGCGCCTTTCGACCCGGCTCAAGAGCCACCCGGCGTGCGTGTCGGCCGACGGCCCGCTGTCGCTCGAGATGGAAAAAGTGCTCAACTCGATGCCGAATGGCCAAAAGGTCACGGCGGAGCGCGTGCTCGAGATCAACGGCGACCATCCGGTGTTTGCCAAGCTCCAGTCGCTCGCCGAGAGCGACCCGGACAAGTTGGCGGTGTATGCGCGCGTGCTCTATGCGCAGGCGCTGCTGCTCGAGGGCCTGCCGCTGGATGATCCGGCCGCGTTCTCGGAGGACCTTTGCAAGCTGCTGTAACGCGACTGTGTGATCCAATATCATAAAACAACAAAAGCCCGTCTGCGACCGCAGGCGGGCTTTTGCGTGGAATTATGGCGCAGTGGGGAGCGGGTCTTTGCGCGCAATGCAGAACTTGATCGGAATGCCCTGCTCCGAGAACATGAGTTCGTGCTCGGTCACATAGTCGTCGGGCACCGGGTGCGCGTGCAGGTCGCGGGTGAGCTGTGTCACGGTGAAGCCGCATTCGGAAAAGTAGCCGAGCGAACTGTTGAACAGTGCGTCACTGTCGGTTTTAAAATGAATTTCACCGCCGTCGGCAAGCACATTGCGGTAAAGCATCAGCTGGCGGGGATGGGTGAGGCGTTTTTTGTGATCGGAACCGGTGGGCCAGGGATTACAGAAGTTGATGTAGATGCGCGCCGCACCGTCGGCTTCGCTCATCGCGAGCGGCAGGCGGGCAATGTCGAACGCCGTGAGCACCACGTTGTCGGGCGTGCGGTGCACGGCGGCTAATTCCGCTTCCACGCGGCGGCGCGCCACGCCGATGATATCGCTCTTGATGTCTACGCCCATATAGTTGATCTCGGGGTGTGCGGCGGCAGCCTGCGCGATAAATGCGCCCTTGCCGATGCCCAGTTCCAAATACATGGGCTGTGCCGGGCGGGCAAAATGGCGGTGCCAGGTGCCGCGGTGTTCGTAGGCGGGTTCAAAAAAGTAGGGGCAGGCGGCCAGCTCCGGCCGCGCCCAGGGCTTTCTGCGGATGCGCATGGCAATGCAGTCTCCTTTTGCGTCAGCAATCAAATTTTCGCTTTTCATTATAACAGATTTGCGCCGCGCTGTCGAGCGGAAAATCGCGTGCAGAGCCGCTGCACGCAAAAATTTTCCGGAAAAATTCAAAAAACGGTTGTATTGCGCAGAAAAAAAGTATACAATATTAGCGGAACATTTTCTGATTTTACAGCGGAAGGGGCAGCGCGATGAAAAAACGGCACGATTCGATCGGCGGGTATCAGCCGACGTCCTTTTACGATCCCAAGGAGGGCAAAAAACCGGCGCTCCTTTTCATTTTGCCGGTGCTGATGGTGTTGGTGATTTTGGGCACGCTGTATCTGGCCTACCGCGACAGTGCTCTGCCCGCATCGTCGGGCGCGCCGGCATCCTCGAGCAGCTCGTCGCAGCCGTAACGGATTGTGCGGAAAACCCGCAAAAAAATGCTTGACAACCGCGCGCAGACATGGTATAATACCGGATGGAAAATAAAGCAGAACTCGTCTGTTCTCACCTTGCGGCGGCGCTCCGCCCGGGTCAATACGGGATGCGCCGCTTTGCCGCGGGCGTGATTTCGGATTGGACAGCAGACGAAGCAGAGCTCTTTCGTCTGTTTTTTTTCGCAATTTTTTATGAAACGTGGGGTGCTTAACCATTAGCAGCAAGGAACTGCAGATCAACGAAGAGATCCGCGACCGGGAGGTTCGTGTTATCGGGCCCGACGGTGCTCAGCTTGGCGTGATGTCCGCCGCGCAGGCGCTGGACGCGGCCGCTCAAAGGGAACTCGATCTGGTCAAGATCGCGCCGCAGGCCACACCGCCGGTGTGCAAGATCATGAACTACGGCAAGTATCGCTTTGAACAGGCCAAAAAAGAAAAGGAAGCCCGCAAAAATCAGCATGTGGTGGATATCAAGGAAGTTCGGTTGTCGCTCAATATCGATACCAACGACTTTAACACCAAGTGCAACCACGCGGCCCGGTTTATCCGCGGCGGCGATAAGGTCAAGGTTTCCATCCGCTTCCGGGGGCGCGAGATGGGTCATCCGGAGCTGGGAACGGAGATCATGGAGCGGTTTGCGGCTGCGTGCGCCGAATTCGCGGTGGTGGAAAAGCCCGCAAAGCTCGAAGGCCGCACGATGCTGATGTTTATGGCGGCAAAACCCAACAAGTAATTTTCAAGTCGAGGGAGGAGCATTTATTATGCCCAAAATTAAGACGCATTCTGGTGCGAAGAAGCGCTTCAAACTGTCCAAGACCGGCAAAGTGATCCGTGGCCATGCAAACAAGAGCCACATTCTGAACAAGAAAACCACCAAGCGCAAGAGAGTGCTGCGCCAGACCACCGTGGCCGACGTGACCAACGCCGCGAAGGTGCGCAAGATGATCCCGTACAAATAATCGATCGGGCGATTGGGATAACGAATAATCGGAGGTATATAAAATGGCTCGTATTAAAGGCGCACTGATGACGCGCAAAAGAAGAAAGAAGACGCTGAAGCTCGCGAAGGGTTACTGGGGTTCCAAGAGCAAGCATTTTAAGATGGCCAAGCAGGCGGTCATGAAGTCCGGCAACTATGCGTTTGCCGGCCGCAAAGCGCGCAAGCGCGATTTCCGCCGCATTTGGATCACCCGCATTTCCGCGGCTTGCCGCGCGAACGGTGTGAGCTACTCGATGTTTATGAACGGGCTCAAAAAGGCTGGCATCGAGCTGAACCGCAAGATGCTGTCTGAGCTGGCGATCGCCGATGCGGCCGGCTTTACCGCGCTGGTGGAACAGGCCAAGGCTGCGCTTGCCAAATAAGCAATTCTGACGAACGCTCGGACATTTTTACTGTGTCCGAGCGTGTTTTTGTGTGCAGACGCACGAAGGGAGGGCGGATTTTTTGGAATGTCTCACCAGCCGCGAAAACGCGCGCGTGCGGGAGCTCAGCCGGCTTTTTTGCTCGGCCAAAAGCCGCCGCGAAGCGCATCTCTTCGTTGCTGAGGGCGAGCGGCTGTGCCGCGACGCCGCCTTGAGCAGCGCGGAGATCCTTCGCACCTTCGTGACCCCCGGCGCGTGCGAAAAATACGCCGACACGGTGCGGCTGCTGGCAGAAAAATCCGCCGAGCAGCTGGGCATTTCGGAAGAACTGGCGCGGCGCGTGGGCGACACGGAGCATCCGCAGGGCATTTTTGCCGTGTGCCGAATGCGCGACGAGCGCGCCGATTCGGCCGCGCTCGACGAGCACAGCCGCGTGGCGGTGCTCGAAAACATTCAGGACCCGGCCAATTTGGGCGCGGTGTTCCGCTCGGCGGAGGCGTTTGGGCTCGATGCGGTGGTGCTGGCGGGCAGCTGTTGCGATGTTTATGCGCCCAAGGCGGTGCGCGCCGGCATGGGGGCCATTTTTCGTCTGACTGTGATTCGTGCGGAAACCGGACCCGAGGCGGCGGCAATGCTGGCGCAGCGGGGCATCCGCACGTTTGCCGCCGTGGCGCACGGCCGTGCGCGGCAGGTATCGGAGGGGCTGCTGGGCGCAGGGTGCGCGGTGTTTATCGGCAACGAAGGCAACGGCCTGCGGCCCGAAACCGCCGCGGCCTGCGACGCATGCGTCACCATTCCGCTGCGCGGCCGCGCGGAATCGCTCAATGCGGCGGCCGCGGCCGCGGTGCTGATTTGGGAAATGGTGCGCGGCGAAGGGAGGACGGAGCAATGACCGAACTGGAGGCCTGCATCCGGCTGCAAACGGCGTTTGGCGTGGCCAGCCCGGTGCCGGGGCGAATTGCGGCGTCAGTTCCGTCGATTGCTGAATTTTTGACCGCCGGACGGACAGAATGGACGTTGAGCGGATTGCTCACCGCCGCGCAGCTCGACCGGCTGGAACACACCGACGGCCGCGCAGCGGAACAGATTCTGCACCAATGCGAATACTATGGCTATGGCGCGGTGGGCATTTCGGAGCGCGCCTATCCGCAGCGGCTGCGCATGATCCGCAATGCCCCGGCGGTGCTGTATATTCACGGAACGCTGCCGCAGATGGATCGCGAAGCGGCCATTGCAATGGTGGGCACGCGCGAAGCCACGCCCACGGGCGCGCGGGTGGCGTGGCAGCTTGCACACGACATGGCACGGCAGGGCGCGGTGATCGTGCGTTGGGCATCGACGCAGCGGCGCATTCCGGCGCGCTGCGTGCAGGCGGGCGCACGGTGGCGGTGTTGGGCTGTGGGTTTCGGTCCAATTATCTGCCGCAAAACGCGCGGCTGCGCGAGCAGATCGCCCGCACCTGCGCGCTGGTGAGCGAATATCCGCCCCAAGCGCCGGTGGGGCCGGGCAGCTTTCCGAACCGCAACCGCATCATCTCGGGGCTGTCGCTCGGCGTGGTGGTGGTGGAAGCCGGGCTGCGCAGCGGCGCGCTGATTACCGCAAACGATGCGGCGGCACAGGGCCGCGATGTGTTCGCGGTGCCGGGCAACCCGTTGAGCGGAGCCTCGGCGGGCGTGAATCAGCTGATTCGCACCGGCGCGATTGCGGCATTTTCGGCGGACGATGTGCTGAGCCGGTACCGCACGGAGTTTGCCGACGTGCTGCGCGAGCGGCCCCGCGACCAAGAAACGGAAGCGGCGCAGATGCAAACGGAACTTTCCGCCGATCTGCCGCCGGATGCGGCGGCGGAACCGACCACACTGCATTCGACCAAGCGGCCGCGCCGGGCAGCCGCTGCGCCTGCGGAGCCGGACGAAATGCCGGCCGCCGCCGAGTGGACGCCGCCGGATTGCTCGCCCAAGGCGGTGCAGCTGTGGCGGGCGCTCACCGCGCAGCCGCAGCCGCTCGACGCGCTGGCCGTCGCAGCCGGACTTTCGGCGCGGGACGCGCTCGCGGCCATTACGGAACTGGAGCTGGCGCAGCGGATCGAATCGCTGCCCGGCAGGCAATATGCATCGGTATCAACAGCGAAAGGATAAGAGAACCATGGCGGACTTGATTATCGTGGAATCCCCCGAAAAAGCGAAAACCATTCAAAAGTTTCTCGGCAGCGGTTACGACGTGGTGGCCTCCAAGGGCCATGTGCGCGACCTGCCGGAAAAACGGTTGAGTGTGGATATCAAAAAGAATTTTAAGCCGGCCTATGAAGTAATCAAAGGCAAGGAAAAGCTGGTGGAGGAGCTCGAGGCGCGTGCCAAAAAGAGCAAACACGTTTTTCTCGCGACCGACCCGGATCGCGAGGGCGAAGCCATTTCGTGGCACCTGGCCTACCTGCTGGGTATGGATCCGGCCGACAATAACCGCGTCACATTCTATGAAATCACCAAAACCGGCGTGGCAAACGGCATGGCCGCCCCGCGCTGCATCGACATGAATCTGGTGAACGCCCAGCAGGCGCGCCGCATTCTCGACCGACTGGTGGGCTATAAGCTCAGCCCGTTCGTGTCGCAAAAAATCCGCCGCGGGCTGTCGGCCGGCCGTGTGCAGTCGGTGGCGGTGCGTCTGGTGGTGGATCGCGAGGAGGAGATCCGCGCATTTCAGCCCGAGGAATATTGGACCATCGACGCCAAGCTGATGCCCAAGGGCAGCAAAAAGGTGTTCCCCGCGTCGTTCTACGGCACGGCGGACGAAAAAATAAAAATCACCGGCAAGGAACAGGCCGACGCCATTTTGGCGTCGCTTCAGAATGCAGAGTATTCGGTGGTGTCGCTCAAAAAAGGCACACGCCGCCGCTCGCCCGCGCCGCCGTTTATCACATCCACGCTCCAACAGGAGGCCTCGCGCCGACTGGGCTTTCAGGCCAAGCGCACCATGAAGGTGGCGCAGGAGCTGTATGAAGGCATTGAAATCGAGGGCATGGGCGCGGTTGGTTTGATTACCTATATGCGTACCGACTCGCTGCGCCTTTCGGAGGAAGCGGTTGCCGCCGCGGCGGACTATATCCGCGCGACCTATGGCGATCGCTATGTGCCCGAATCGCCGCGGGTGTATAAAACCAAAAAAGGGGCCCAGGACGGCCACGAAGCCATTCGCCCCACCACCATTCCGCTCACGCCCGACCAGATCCGCGGCAGCCTGACGAGCGATCAGTATAAGCTCTATAAGCTCATTTGGTCGCGGTTTATCGCGTGCCAGATGACCAATTGCCTGCAGGCGACCACGCAGGCAGACATCGCGGCGGGCGACTATATTTTTAAAGCATCGGGCTACACGGTCACGTTCGACGGTTTCACCGTGCTCTATGAGGAGACCAAGGACACCGACGAGGAGACGAATCCGGCGCTGCCGCCGCTCGAAAAAGACATGGCGCTGCGTTGCAAGGAGCTTGCGGGCAATCAGCATTTCACGCAGCCGCCGGCACGCTACACCGAAGCCACACTGATCAAGGCACTGGAAGAAAACGGCATCGGCCGCCCCTCCACCTATGCGGCCACCATTTCGACCATTACCGGCCGGGAGTATGTGGTGCGCGAGGGCAAGGCGCTCAAGCCGACCGAGCTCGGCGAAGTGACCACCAAGCTGATGAAAGATAAGTTCCCCAAAATTGTGAACGTAAAATTCACGGCGCAGATGGAAACCAACCTCGACGAGGTAGAAACCGGAAAAATCGAGTGGCAGGACGCCATTCGTGATTTTTACACCGATTTTGACCAAACGCTCAAGGATGCCAAAAAGAGCATGGAGGGCGTGAAGCTCAAGCTCACCGAAGAAGAAACGGACTATATCTGCGAAAAGTGCGGTCGCCGCATGGTGGTGAAAATGGGCCGGTTCGGCAAGTTCATCGCCTGCCCGGGCTATCCGGAATGCAAAAATATTAAAAAATTCGTGATCGAAACCGGCGCCATCTGCCCCAAGTGCGGCGGTAAGGTGATCGTGAAAAAATCGAAGCGCGGCCGCACCTTCTACGGCTGCGCGATTTTGTGTCGTGGGATGAGCCGACGAACGAAAAGTGCCCGCAGTGCGGTCACATTTTGTTCCGCAAAAAGGGCAAAACGCCCACGCTCTATTGCGCGCAGGAGGGCTGCGGTTATTCGCGGCCGGACACGCCCAAGGAGAATGAAGAATGACCCGCGCGGCGGTAATCGGCGCGGGCATGGCGGGCTGCGAAGCGGCGTGGCAGCTGGCGCGCCGCGGGGTGGCGGTGACGTTGTACGAAATGAAGCCCGCACGTTTTTCGCCCGCGCACACCAGCCCGAACTTTGCCGAACTGGTGTGCTCCAATTCGCTCAAGGCGGAGCGGGTGGGCAGCGCGGCGGGGCTGCTCAAAGCCGAAATGGAAGCGCTGGGCTCGCTGTTGGTGCCCTGCGCCAAGGCGTGCCGGGTGCCGGCGGGCGGCGCGCTCGCTGTGGACCGCGACGCGTTTTCGCGCATGGTCACAGAAAAAATTCTGGCTGAGCCGCGCATTACCGTGCAGCGCGGCGAATGCAGCGATTTTCCGGAGGGCCCGGTGATCGTGGCAACGGGGCCGCTCACCTCGGAGCCGCTTGCGCAGCGCATTGAAGCGCTGTGCGGCGGTTCGCTGCACTTTTTTGACGCCGCCGCACCGATCGTTACCGCGGAATCGGTGGACATGACCGCGGCGTTTTATGCGTCGCGCTATGATCGCGGCGGCGAAAGCGATTATCTCAACTGCCCGATGAACAAAGAAGAATACGACGCGTTCTACGCGGCGCTCATTGCCGCCGAACGCGCACCGCAGCACGAATTTGATGCGCGTCCGGCGGTGTATGAGGGCTGCATGCCCATTGAGATCATGGCGCAGCGCGGGCCCGACACCATTCGCTTTGGCCCGCTCAAGCCGGTGGGCCTGCGCGACCCGCGCACCGGGCATCGGCCGTGGGCGGCGGTGCAGCTGCGGCGCGAAGACGCGGCCGGCTCGCTCTATAACCTCGTCGGATTCCAAACCAATCTGAAATTCGGCGAACAAAAGCGCGTGTTCGGGCTGATTCCGGCACTGCGCCATGCGGAATTTGCGCGCTATGGCGTGATGCACCGCAACACGTTTCTCGATTCGCCCCGCCTGCTCACCGGCGGGTTCCGGCTGCGGTCGGAGCCGCGGCTCTGGTTTGCCGGGCAGATGACCGGCGTGGAGGGTTATATGGAAAGTGCGGCGTCGGGCATTTTGGCGGGCATCGACTGTGCGCGGGCGCTCGCGGGGCAGTCCGGCTGGCTTCCGCCTGCCGACACCATGCTCGGTGCGCTGTGCCGCTATATCAGCGCGTCGCCGGCGGCCGATTTTCAGCCGATGGGCGCAAACTTTGGCATTTTGCCCCCGCTGCCCGACCGCATTCGCGACAAGCAGACGCGTTATCAGGCGCTTGCCGACCGTGCACTGGCCAGTCTGCGTGCGGCCATGCCGGACGAAAAAGTAATATAAAAAACAACCGGCGGGCAACCGCCCGATCAGGAAAGGAAGAGATCGACTATGAACATCATCGTGGACGCATACGGCGGCGACAACGCGCCGGTAGAAATCCTCAAAGGCTGCCGCATGGCGCTGGACGAAATGCCTGACCTCACCATCACGCTCACCGGCTCCGAAACGGCGCTGCATCGCGTGGCGCAGGAGCAGGGGATCTCGCTGGCGCGCATGGCAATTGTGGACGCGCCCACGGTGATTACCATGGAAGACGCGCCCACCGAGGTGGTGCGCGCCAAAAAAGACTGCTCCATGGCCGAAGGACTGCGCCTGCTGGCCGACGGCAAAGGCGATGCGTTTGTTTCGGCGGGCAGCACCGGCGCGCTGGTGGTGGGCGCAACGATGATCGTGAAGCGCATCAAGGGCATCAAGCGCGCGGCGCTCGCACCGGTCATTCCGAACGATACCGGGTGCTTTATGCTGATCGACGCGGGCGCCAACATGGACTGCAAGCCCGAATATCTGCGCCAGTTCGGCATTATGGGTGCAGTCTATATGGAAAAGGTGATGGGCATGCCCAATCCGCGCGTGGGGCTCGTGAACGTGGGCACCGAAGACGAAAAGGGCGGCGAGCTTCAGCACGAGGCGTTTGCGCTGCTCCGTCAGTCGCCCGTGAATTTCATCGGGAATATCGAAGCGCGCACCGTGCCGTCCAACGGCGCCGATGTGGTGGTGGCCGACGGATTCACCGGCAATGTGATCCTCAAGCTCTATGAAGGTGTGAGCATGACGCTCATGCGCAAGATCAAGGGCGTGATGCTGCGCAATGTGCGCACCAAGCTCGGCTCGGCGCTGCTCAAAAAGGATATGACCGCGCTCAAAAAATCGAGTGATTATAATGAATACGGCGGCGCGCCGCTGATGGGTGTAGCCAAGCCGGTGTTCAAAGCGCACGGCAGCTCCAATGCCCGCACGTTTTACAGCGCGCTCAAGCTCACCCGCCGCTTTGTGGAGGGCCGCGTGATCGACCGGATCAGCGACGCGCTGGCGCAGCTGCCGCAGGAATGAGGGATCAGCATGAAGGAATTGCAGGAAAATCTGGGCTATACATTTCATAATATCGAGCTGCTGCGCACTGCGCTTACGCATTCGTCCTACGCGAACGAATCGCACGGCAAGCTCAAGTGCAACGAGCGGCTGGAGTTCCTCGGCGACTCGATTTTGGGCATGGTAACGGCGGAGTATCTTTATCTGCATTGTCCCGAGGTGCCCGAGGGCGGGTTGACCAAGCAGCGCGCCGCGCTGGTGTGCGAAAAAGCGCTGTGCAAATATTCGCGCGAGCTCGGCATTGGGCGCTGCCTGATGCTCGGGCGTGGCGAACGCCATTCCGGCGGTGAAAACCGGCCGTCTATTTTGGCGGACGCGTTTGAATCGGTGCTCGCGGCGGTGTATCTGGACGGCGGCATGGAGGTGGCCAAGGCGCTGGTGCTGCGGTTCATCACACGCGAAATGGCCGAAACCCGCAAGCCCGGCTTCCGCGATTATAAAACCCAATTGCAGGAGATCGTGCAGCAAAATCCGGAAGAACAGCTCGAATATGTGCTGGTGGAAGAGAGCGGCCCCGATCACGACAAGCATTTTGTGATCGAGGTGCGGCTCAACAGCAATGTGCTCAGCCGCGGTGGCGGCCGCAGCAAAAAAGAGGCAGAGCAGCAGGCGGCGCGCGAGGCGCTGCAATTGATGGGGTATTGAGCCCCATGGCGATTCGTTGGGAGTGAGTGACCATACTGATTCAATCCTTGGAGCTGCAAGGCTTCAAATCATTTCCGGACAAAACCACGCTGCACTTTGACCGCGGCGTGACCGCGGTGGTGGGGCCGAACGGAAGCGGCAAGAGCAATATCAGCGACGCGGTGCGGTGGGTGCTCGGCGAGCAGTCCACCAAGTCGCTGCGCGGCGCCAAGATGGAGGACGTGGTGTTCAACGGCACGGCCACCCGCCGCCCGCAGGGCTATGCGGAGGTATCGCTTTCGATGGATAACCGCGACCGCCGCCTGCCGTTTGACGGCGACGAGGTGCGCGTGACGCGGCGGTACTACCGCTCCGGCGAGAGCGAATATATGATCAACGGCGCGGCGGTGCGGCTCAAGGACATTAACGAGCTGTTTATGGACACCGGTCTGGGGCGCGACGGCTATTCCGTGATCGGTCAGGGCAAGATTGCCGACATCGTGTCGGGCCGGTCGGAGGATCGCCGCGAAATTTTTGAAGAAGCGGCCGGCATTTCGCGTTACCGCTACCGCAAAGCCGAGGCGGAGCGCAGGCTCGCCGCTGCGCAGGAAAACCTCGTGCGGCTCAACGACATTTTGTCGGAGCTGGCGGGGCGGGTGGAGCCGCTGGGCGAACAGGCGGAAAAAGCCAAACAGTTTCTGGCATTTTCCGATGAGAAAAAGGGGCTGGAGATCGGGCTGTGGCTGATTGCGATCGACCGGCTGGGCAGCGCGCTGCGCGAACAGGAAGAAAAGCTCGCCGCGGTGCAGCTTCAGCACGGCGATGCGTGTGCGGCGCTCGAAGCGTTGACCAAGCAAATCGACGGCGTGTATGCCCAGATCAATGCGGCGGCGGCGGAAATTGACGCCCAGCGGCGCGCCATGTCCGAAAACGATCGGCGTGCGGCGGAGCTCGAAAGCGAAAACGCCGTGGGCCGCAACGATATTGCGCATTTTCGCGAAAATCTCGCGCGGCTCGCGCAGGAAGCGCAGGATGCCGCACGGTCGCAGGAAGAGCAGGCGGCGCTGCTGGCAGAAAAATCGGCCGCCGCGCAGGCTCAGCAGGCGCAGAATGACGCGCTGGCCGCGCAGAGCACGCAGCTGGAACGGGAAATTTCGGACCAAAGCGCGCGGCAGGCAGCGCAGGCAGAGGAGGAATCCGGGCTGCGGGCGCAGCTGGCGGTGTTTGCGGCGGCGCTTGCCGATGCCCGCACGGCCGATGCAACGGCGGAAAGCACCATGGCCGAGATTCGCGCACGGCAGCAGCAGGCCGCGCAGGAGGAAGAAGCGGCCGCTGCGCAGGAACAATCCCTTCGGCAGCAGCAGGCAGAAGCGCAGCAGGCGCGCGACGAGCTCACCGCGCGCGAAGCCGAATTGCGCAACACCGCCCGCGGCTATGAGCTGCGGCAGGAAGCGCAAAAAAAGCGCATGGAGGAATGCCGCACGCAGGCCGATCAGCTTCGGCTCGAAGCGCAGGCCGAGCAGCGGCGCATTCAGCTTTTACAGGAGCTCGAGCGAAACTACGAGGGCTTCGTGCACAGCGTGCGCGTGGTGATGCAGGAAAGCGCGCGCGGCGGGCTCACGGGCATTCACGGCCCGGTGTCGCGGCTGCTCAAAACGCCCGAGCAATACACCACGGCAATCGAAACCGCGCTGGGCGGCGCAATGCAAAACATTGTCTGCACGGCGGAGGAAGACGCTAAGCGCGGCATTGCGCTGCTCAAGCGGCGCGATGCCGGCCGCGCCACGTTTTTGCCGCTGAACACCGTGCAGGGCGCCGTGCTCAATGAGCCCGGTTTGGCCGACAGCGCCGGGTTTGTGGGACTCGCGAGCGAGCTGGTGCAGTGTGACGCACAGTATGCCGGCGTGTGCCGTGCGCTGCTGGGACGCATCGCCGTGGCCGAGGATTTGGACGCGGCGGTCGCCATTGCGCGGCGATACCGCTATCGTTTTCGCATTGTCACGCTCGACGGTCAGGTTGTGAATGCGGGCGGCTCGCTCACCGGCGGTTCGCTTGCCAAAAACGCCGGACTGATGGGCCGCACCGCGCAGATCGAAAAAGCGCAGCAGGCCGCGGCCGTGCTC
>CAKUME010000011.1 GCA_934667575.1 uncultured Eubacteriales bacterium
GCTCTGACCACAGGGGCAGCCTGCCTGCGTTTTCGTGCATTCGGCGCATTCGGTGTGCGAAAGCCCAAAAAAGGAGGAACACGCGCGTGCGATCTCACATTCAATGGAAAAAGCTTGCAATCAGCTATTTGGCGGCGCTCATTCCGGTGCTGCTGATCAGCTTTTGCGTGTCGGCATTCACCGACCGGCTCATGCAGCAAAAAAAATCGACCGAAGCGGAATCGCGCGTGCGGCTGGCGCTGGAGCAGATGGAAACGCTGAATAACCGCGAGCGCAACAACGCCACCCAAATGGCGGCGGTGAACGCATTCAGCCCCTACACGATGATGAACATCTACAATCACCAGCCCGATGCCGCGCAGCGCCAGATGGAGGCGCTCGACCGGCTCACGCAGCTTCAGCAGTTCGATTCGTCGATCACCGACATTGCACTCTACTACGGCGACGGCATGGTTTATTCCGGCAAGCGCATGACCGAGCTGCACAACTATTTTAAGCTGGTGCTTTTTTGCAACGACGCGAGCACCGGCGTTGCCGCCGCGGCCATTGCGCGCGATGACGATTCGCAAACGCTCCTGTGGTGCGACGAATCCGACGGCTATTTGATGATGCACTATTCCAACCGGCTGAACACCGCGTATCGGCCCAATTTTTCGGTGAATTTTTTGATTTCGTTTCGTCAGCTGGGGGATCGGCTCAACAATCTGGTGGATCCGGCGCTCACCGGCGCGTGCCTGATCATGGGCGACGGCACGGCGGTGAACTTTGTGAATTCCGGCACGCGGCTGCTCTCGGCCGCCGCCGCGCTGCCCGACGGCGCAGACATCAACGACTACACGGCGATCGTGCAAAGCTCGGCGCTGGCCGGCGTCACGCTCACCGCCTACTACAACACCAACCTGCTTTATGGCGAGCTGCGCCGCAGCCAGATGATCAACTATGTGCTGCTGGGCGTGGGCATGCTACTCTCGGCGCTGCTGGCCTATATTTTCAGCCGCCGCCGTGCCCGGCAGCTCAGTCTGCTCGAGGCCATGCTCCAAACCGGCACCGACAACGGCGCGCCCAGCCGCGGCGAGCTCGCCGAGCTGCAAAACATGGTGCGCGCCCGCTTGCGCGAAAACCGCCATCAGGAAAACAAAATGCAGACCGACGAAATTGTGCTCCGCTGCCAAACGGCCATGCTGCTGTTCCACGGCTGGGTGCAGGACGAAGCCGCCGCCGCGCGCTTTTTGCAGTCCTGCGGGCTGATGCAGCGCACATCCTACTATTTTGTGGGCGGCGTGCTGTTTGCGGCGGGGCAGGAGCCGAACGCGGTGGCGCACATGGAACAGCTGCTGGCCAACGACCTGTGCTACCGCGCCGAAGTGAGCGGCCGCACGGCACTCTATTTCTTGACCGAGGCGAGCGCACTCGATCCGTCGCAGAATATTCGCCTCTCGCTGGGCAAGCAGCTGCAGGAGGTGCTGCAGGCGCTGGATGTGCACCACGCGCAAATCGGATTTGGCACGGTGCGCGCTTCGCTCACCGAAACCGGGCTGGCTTTTGCCGAAGCCAGCAAAACGCTGGAGCAGCTTGCCGCGCAGCCCGGTGTGAGCTGCGTTTGCTGGGAGGACCTGTGCGTGCCTGCCGCGCCCGCCGAGCTGCTCCACGCCGACACGGTGGCCGCCATGCAAAATGCGGTGCGGGCGGGCAGTGCGGTGCAGGCCGAAGCCGCGCTTGCGCAGCTGCTGCGCGAGATCGATACCCGCGCCGCCCCGGCGCAGCGCAGCTTTTTGCGCGCCGCACTGCTGCTGCGCATTGCCGACGCCTTCCCCGAGGAGCAGCGCCCGGCCGTTGAGTCGGCCGCCGCTTCGGTGCCGATCGACGATGCGGTGGCGTTCGAGCGCGGCGTGCGCGCATTGCTGGCCTACACCCCAAGCGCCGAAGCGCCGCGCAGTGTGTTCGAAAAGATCACCGCCTATTTGGACGCGCACTATTCCGAAAGCGAGCTTACCGCCGAGCAAACGGCGGCGTTTGCGGGCATTACGCCGCAATATCTCACGCGCCTGTTCAAATCCCGCACCGGGCTGTCGTATATCGATTACCTCACGCAGCTGCGCATGCGCACCGCGCGCGATCTGCTGCGCACCACCGATCTTTCAGTGCAGGACATTGTGGAGCGCGTGGGCTACCGCGATGCTTCCAGCTTCCGGCGCAAGTTCAAAGCGCTCTACGGCATGGGCGCGCATGAATATCGCGAAACCGGCGGCCGCGGAAACCAATAAATTGCCATTTTATTCCTCTCGCTCTGCGCTCCGGTGTCAGCCGGAGCGTTTTTTTTTGAAAAAATAAAATTTTTTTTCAAAAACGTGTCCCTTTTTTCGAACTTGCGTTGTTATAGTAAGTGAAAAGAAAAATTATGCAAGCCCTGCGCTGCACCCACTCCTCAACTGAGCGGCGCAGGAGGGGTCCAGAGCACGCATTGGAGCGAAATGCGTACGTGAAAATTCCACAGGGGCACGTTGTGGGCGTGACCCTGTTTTTTTTATATAAAAAACGGGGATTTCCCCGTGCGGAAAAATCCCCGTGAAAAAACAGCATTCGGATCAGGAACGAATCAGCGCAACGGAAACATCGTTGACGTTGGTGCCGGTGGGACCGGTGACGATCAGCCCGCCGCATTTTTGCAGCGCGTGATAGGCATCGTTTTCGGCCAATGCGGCAAAAATATCACAGCCGGAGGATCGGAGCGCGGCCTGGGTGGCACCGTCCACGAATCCGCCCGCCGCGTCCGTGGGCCCGTCGGTTCCGTCGGAGCCAACGGAGAACACCGCGCAGTCCTCCAGTCCGGCAATGCCGGGGGCCGCCGCCAGCGCCAGCTCCTGATTGCGCCCGCCCTTGCCGCGCCCGGTGAGGTGCACCACGGTTTCGCCGCCTGCAATCAGCGCAACGCGGCGCCCAAGGGTGCGATGGTAGCGCGCCATGTTGGCCAAAAACACACCGGCCTCCCGGGCTTCGCAGCTCAGGCAATCGGTTAAAACGAGCGGCTCATAGCCGCGTGCCTGCGCCGCGGCGGCCGCGGCCGTGCAGAGCTGCCGCACGCTGCCGGTCACCTGCGTTTCAATATGCGCCAGCTTTTTGGGCGTTTCCTGCGCGAGCAGCGTCTGCATTTGGGCGGTGAGATGCAGGTGATATTTGGCCGCAATGGCCTGGGCCTGCGCGCAGGTGGATGCGTCGGGATAAGTCGGGCCGGAGGCGATCATATCCAGCGGATCGCCGAGAATATCCGACAGCACAACGGAAAACACATGGGCAGGGGCGCAAAGCTGCGCAAAACGCCCGCCTTTCACGGCGGAAAGGCGCTTGCGCAGCGTGTTGATTTCGACAATGTCTGCACCGCAGGCCAGCAGCTCCCGCGTGAGCTGCGCCAGATCGGAGGGGGGAATCAGCGGCTTTTCAAACAGCGCCGAACCGCCGCCGGACAGCAGAAACAGCACGGTGTCTGCCGCGCTTCGTCCACGAACCAGATCCATTGCCTGCGCGGTGGCCGCAAAGCTGTTTTCGTCGGGAATGGGATGCCCCGCTTCGCAAACGGTAAAATTGGCAATGGGCCCGCTGCTGTGACCGTATTTGGTGATTACAATGCCGGCGCGAATGCGGGCGCCGAGCAGTTGGCTTGCCGCCTGTGCCATGGGCACGGCGGCCTTGCCCACCGCCACCAGAATGATCTGTCCGCTGCCAAAGCGGTGGTGCGCCAGCGCGCTGCGCACGGCCGCGCTTGGCTGCGCGGCGGCAATGGCAGCCGCGATGATGGCATTGGCGTCTCCGCGAAGCGGCGTCATGCGGTTCCCTCCTCATTTTTGGCCGCGGATGAAGGCGCGGCAGCCGTTTTTGTTATTATAACTTTTTTTATTATAACATGGAACCGTGCCGCAATGCAATGAAATTCGGTGCGGAAGCGGCGCGGTTTGCGATGTTTTTTTGGCGCAAACTATAAAAAATTCAATTATCATAAATTTTCACCCATTTCGGATAAAAAACTCTATTTTCTTTTTGCTTGTAATCAAATATAATAAAAACAACGAAAGCGAAACCCAATATTTAAGGAGGCATTTCTCATGAAAAAGTTTCTTGCAGTATTTTTGGCACTGGCCATGGCTGTGCTCGGGCTCAGCGCCTGCGGCGGCAGCACCGGTTCCGGCAGCTCGGATCAAGGCGAGGTGTCGGTGTTCTATTACACTTACAGCGACACCTATATTTCCAGCGTGCGTTCCGCACTGAGCAAGCTGTTTGAGACCGCCGGCGTGAAGTATCAGAACTACGACGCCAACGGCAACCAGACCACCCAGACCGAACAGGTGACCACCGCACTGGCCAAGGGCTCCAAGCTCCTCGTGGTCAACGTGGTGGACACCGGCTCCAACGATGCCGCGCAGAACATCGTGAACCAGGCCAAAGAAAAGAATGTGCCGGTGGTGTTCTTCAACCGCTCGGTGGATGAATCCGTGGTGAGCAGCTACGACAAATGTGTGTTTGTCGGCACCGACTACGAAATGGCCGGCCATATGCAGGGCGAAATGATCGGCAAATATCTGGTGGAAAACTACAACAAGCTGGATCTCAACGGCGACGGCAAAATCAGCTATGTGATGTTCAAGGGTCAGGAAGGCAACCTCGAAGCCATTGCCCGCACGCAGTACGGCGTGGAAGATGCGAACAAGGTGCTCAAGGATGCCGGCAAACCGGAACTCGAGTTCTATGATGCCTCGAACAGCAACAAATACCTCGTGGACCAGAACGGCACATGGGCTTCGGCCGCTGCGACCGATTATATGAACACCATTCTTGCACAGTACAGCGAAGCCAACAAAAACATGGTGGAACTGGTGATTGCGAACAACGACGATATGGCGCTCGGCGCGATCTCGGGCCTTCAGACGGCCGGCTACAATGTGAGCGGCGGCAAAACCATTCCGGTGTTCGGCGTGGATGCGACCGACTCGGCCAAGGATGCCATCAAGAGCGGCTTCATGACCGGTACCATTAAGCAGGATGCCGACGGCATGGCCAACGTGATCAGCACCATCACCCAGAACTTCCTCAACAATAAGGAAACCTTTGACGGAGTGAACAAGGACGATGTGGTCGGCACCTGGCGTGTGAACATCCCCTACACCACTTACACCGGCGAATAAAAACAAACCGGCAAATTGCAACAACGGGCTCGGAGCAGCAATGCATATGCAACGCATGATGCACGGCTGCTCCGCAGTTCCGCAATTATGGAACAGGGGGGACACAGGACTATGAATCCAAACGCACAAAACGCGGCGGCGGCCGAAAAGCCGGTGCTGCTCCGAATGGAAGGCATTGAAAAACAGTTTCCGGGCGTGAAAGCGCTGGACAAGGTGAACCTCACGGTGAAAGCCGGCACGGTGCATGCGCTGATGGGCGAAAACGGCGCGGGCAAGTCCACGCTGATGAAGTGCCTGTTCGGCGTATATAATAAGGACGCCGGCCACATCTACCTCGAGGGCGAGGAAGTGAATTTTCGCAATTCCAAAGAGGCGCTCGAGCATGGCGTGGCGATGGTGCATCAGGAACTGAACCAGGCGCTCAAGCGCAACGTGATGGATAATATGTGGCTCGGCCGTTTTCCCACCGTGGCCAAGGGCGTGCCGTTCACCAGCGAAAAGAAGATGTATCGGGCCACCAAAGAGGTCTTTGATCAGCTCGGGCTGCATGTGGACCCCAAAACCGTCATGAGCACCATGCCCGTGTCGCAGCGCCAGATGGTGGAAATTGCGAAGGCCGTGTCGTACCACGCCAAGGTGATCGTGTTCGACGAGCCCACCTCGTCGCTCACCGAGGAAGAAGTGGAGCGGCTGTTCAAAATTATCAACATGCTGCGCGATCAGGGCTGCGGAATCATCTACATTTCGCACAAGATGGCCGAGATCCTGCGCATTTCGGACGAAGTGACCGTGATGCGCGACGGCAAGTGGATCGCCACCCGCGAAGCCAAAGACCTGACCACCAACGAGATCATTAAGCTCATGGTGGGCCGCGAGCTCACCAACATCTATCCGCCCAAAACAAATCAGGTGGGCGGCGAGCTGCTTCGCGTGGAGCACCTTTCGGCGGAATACGCCAAGCTCTACGACGTATCGTTTGCGGCGCGGCGCGGCGAGATCATCGGTGTGGCAGGTCTGGACGGCTCCGGCCGCAGCTCGCTGCTGGCGAGCATTTTTGGCACGGCCACCCGGCGCAGCGGCCAGCTCACGCTCGACGGCCGCCCCATTCGCAACCGCAACCCGCGTGAATCCATTCGCAACGGCTTTGCGTTCCTCACCGAGGAACGCCGTGCAACCGGCATTTTTGGCATTTTGAATATTCGCGAAAATGCCACGATCTCGAGCCTGGATAAATGCAAAACCGGCCCGTTCCTCAGCAAAGCCAAGCTGAAAGCGAACACCGACTGGTGCATCAAGTCCATGCGCGTGAAAACGCCCAGCCAGGAAACGAAGATCCGTTCGCTTTCGGGCGGCAACCAGCAAAAGGTGATTTTGGGCCGGTGGCTGCTCACCGAACCGACCGTGCTGCTGCTCGACGAGCCCACGCGCGGCATCGATGTGGGCGCGAAATACGAAATTTACCAGCTGATCATTGATTTGGCGGCCAAGGGAAAGACCGTAATTATGGTATCATCCGAAATGCCCGAGCTGCTGGGCGTTTGCGATCGAATATTGGTTATGTCGGGCGGCAAGCTCGCCGGTGAGGTAGATGCGGCGAACACCTCGCAGGAAGAAATTATGGCGCTGGCCGCGAAATACGCATAAACGAATGCGCTTGAATGGAGGAATCAAAAAATGTCCGCTGCAACTATGAAACGCAAAGGCCGTTTGGCCACGAATTGGGCCGAATTTCAGGCAAAATCCGGCGCAGACAAACGCAGAGCAGTTTCCGATTTGATTTTTAACAATGCCATGTATATCATCATCGCCATCGCGGTGATTTATATTGCGATCCGCGTGCCGCAGTTCCTGTCGGTGTCGTCGATCGTGAACATTATTTCGCTCACCGCAGCCAAGCTGCCCATCGCGCTGGGCATCGCGGGCGCCATCGTGCTCACCGGCACCGATATTTCGGCCGGCCGCTGCGTTGGCCTCACCGCGTGCATTTCGGCGGCGCTGCTGCAGGCCACGAGCTACGCCAATAAAATTTTCCCCAACATCGGCGTAATGCCGCTGTGGGTCGTGGTGCTCGCCGTGATCCTGGTGGGCGCGGTCATCGGCTTTGTGAACGGCTTCTTCGTGGCCAAGTTCAAGCTGCATCCGTTCATCGTCACGCTGTCCACGCAGCTGATCGTGTTCGGTTTGGTGCTGCTGTTCCTGTCCATCGGCACCAACAACGGTCAAACGCTTTCCGGTCTGGATGCGTCCTACACCGACTTCGTGCGCGGCACGCTGTTCCGCATCGGCAATGTGGCGGTGCCCAAATATGTGCTCTATTCGGCGCTGCTCACCGCAATGATGTGGGTGATTTGGAACAAAACCAAGTTTGGCAAGAATATGTTTGCGGTGGGCTCCAACGAAGAAGCGGCCAATGTGTCCGGCGTGAACGTGTTCTGGACCATCGTGATGGTGTTTGTGCTTGCAGGCGCAATGTACGGCATCACCGGCTTCATCGAGGGCGCGCGCATTGCTTCCTGCTCCGCCAACACCGGCCTCAACTATGAATCCGATGCGATCGCGGCGTGCGTGATCGGCGGCGTGTCGTTTGTGGGCGGCACCGGCAAGATCAGCGGCATTGTGCTGGGCGTGTTCCTGCTCCAGCTGATTTTCGCGGGCCTCACGTTCCTTTCGGTGAACGCGAATATGCTCTATGTGATCAAGGGCCTGATTATCCTCGTGGCCTGCGCGATCGATATGCGCAAATATCTCGCCCGCAAGTAATTTTTGGTATGTGATGAACAAGGATGGTGAATCGGCCATGGAAGAAAACAACCGTACGGTCGCTCCGCAGCCCGCAGCCGAGGGCGCGCCGGCCGCGCCTGCAAAGCGCACCGGTGGGCTGTATGCCCGGGTGAAAATGTCGGTGCGCGCGGCGAATATCATGGTGGCGGTGCTGGCCGTCGCGCTGGTGCTCGTGATGATCTTCGCGGGGCGCCACGCCGGATTCACCGTTTCGTTCGATACCGACGGCGGTTCCGCGGTGGAGCCGGTGAAGGCGATGTATTCCGACACGGTCAGCCTTGAAACGCCCGTGAAAGAGGGATGGCGCTTTACCGGATGGTACACCGACCGCGCCTGCACCGCCCGTTGGAGCGAGTCGGATCCCGTGACCGGCAGCATGACGCTCTATGCCGGATGGGAAAAAAAATAACTTTTGCGCGCTCCGCTTTGGTTTTTTGCTGAAAATTTAAAAAAGCTTTGCTTTCCCCGCCGTTTGATGGTATACTTATGATTGTATATGCAAGCTCAAACGGCGGGGAGGTTTTTTTAGGATGAATTATACCGTGCTGGTGGTCGAAGACGAATACGAACAGCGGCGCGCGCTGATCGAGCGGGTGAACTGGGGCGGCGCGGGGTTTGAGGTGATCGGCGAGGCCGAAAACGGCGTGGAAGCGCTGGACCTGGTAGAAAGCCTGGAACCCGACCTGATTATGACCGACATTAAAATGCCGATGATCTCGGGGCTGGAGCTGGCCGCGCGGGTGCGCGAGCTGCGCCCGGCCACGCAGATGGTCATCCTCAGCGGCTACGACAGCTTTGAATATGCCCAAACCGCGATTAACTATAATATTATCCGCTATCTGCTCAAGCCGATTTCATCGGCGGAGCTGTCGGAGGAGCTGGTCGATATTCGCCGCCGGATGGACGAGCGGCTGGACACGGCGGCTGCGCCCGACGCCGACGCCAAAAACCAGCTGCATCGGATGCAGGTGGATGAGTTTTTGCTCCCGTTGATGCTGGGCAGCAACGAGGAGCAGCCGGACGACCGCGAGCTGCGCGCCCGCGCCGAGGAGCTGGGCATTGTGCGGCCGGGCAGCCAACCGCGTTTTTGCGTCCTGGTGTCCAAATATAAGGGCGAGAGCGGGCCCTCCACTGCCGGCCGGGCGCATGTCGGCTTTATCGATTCGGTGCTCGCGCGCTACCTCACGTCGTTCAGCTTTGTGGTCTATGGCCGGGCGATCACGCTCGTGGTCACCGAACAGCCGGGCGAGCTTTCAAATTTGCTGGAGCTGCCGCTGCGCGAGATGGTGCAAACCTCGCGGCGAATGCGCCGCGAACGCTGCACGGTGGGCGTGAGCCGGCCTTTCGGGCTGCGCCGACGCCTATTTTCAGGCGGTGACCGCCCGGCGCTATACCTCCGACGGCGCGGGCGAGGTGCGCTTTATCGACGACCAGGAGCATGCCGGGGGCGAAGCGGAGATGGACCATGCCGAAAAAACCGCGCTCAAGCTCGAGCAGCTGCTCAAGGTGGGGGATCGCGCAGCGCTGGAAAAGTTCGTGGCCGGCATGTTTGAGCACAGCACGCCCGAAAATGCGAATTTGCTGGTGATGCAGATCATCATCACGGTGTGTCGCGTGGTGAGCAATGTGGCCGACAAAACGGAATCGGCGCAGCTGCTTTCGGCCAACCCGATTTTTTCGCGGTTTACCACCTACAACAGCGAAGCGGGCGTGAAAAACGAGCTGATCGATTTTTGCGAGCGCGCCAAGTCGCTGATATCGGGCGCGCAGCGGCGCGACAGCGAGGTGCTGTGCGACCGCGTGGTGCAGATTATCGACGAGCGCTATTCCGACGAGGAGCTGTCGCTCACCGGTGTGAGCAACGAGCTGGCCGTGAGCCCGAACTACCTCAGCACGCTGATCAAAAAAACGAAAAAGAAAAATTTTGTGACGCTGCTCACCGAGCGGCGCATGAAGGCGGCCTACGATATGCTGGTTTGCTCGGGGCTGCGCATTATGGAAATTGCCGAAAAGTGCGGCTACAGCGATCAGCACTATTTCAGCTATTGCTTTAAAAAATTCTACGGCGACTCTCCGGTGAAGGTCCGGAGCACGAACAGGAGTGAGCAGGGATGAAAATTACCCGGCGCGGGCGGCCATCGGTCAGTCTTTCGGCCATTTCGCTGCTGTCCATTGCAGCGGCGGCGGTGGCCGCGCTCACGGTGTGCATTGCGGTGTTTGCCTCGGTATACAGCAGCGCGCAGCTGCGCGATGCCCGCCTCAGCTCGGAGCAGGCGGTGGGGCAAACGGTGCTGGCAGTGGATAATTTTTTTGATTCTATGAAAACGCGCATTACCCGAATCAGCGCCCAAACCGACGGCGTGCAGACGGCGGCGGAATTTGAGCAGCGTATGGCCGCGATGGCGCAGGTGGAAGACGATATTTATGCGATCACGGTCTACGGCGCGTCCGGCGAGATCATTAGCTGCACCGGCAGCGGCGGGGAGCGCAAGGCGCAGCTCTACCGCGATCTGTCGTTTGACCGGGAACTGTTTGATTCGGCGCAGGACGTTGCGGTGTCGGCGCCTCATGTGCAAACGCTGTTTGCACATGAATATCCGTGGGTGGTCACGCTGGCGGTCAAAATGCCGCAGCCGGTGCTGGGCGGCGGCGTGTATTTGGCCATTGATTTCCGGTTTTCCGCCATTGCGCAATACATCGATCATGTGGGTGTGGGGCGGCGCGGCTATTGCTTCGTGGCCGACCGCGACGGTCAAATCGTGTATCACCCGCAGCAGCAGCTGCTCTATTCCGGCCTGCGCGCCGAAGACACCCGGCTGATTGCGTCGCTGCCCGACGGCGTGGAAACCGAACAAAACACGATTTACGCGCTTCAAACCGCCGCCGACGGGCGCTGGCGCATTGTGGGCGTGAGCTTTACCGACGAGCTGGCCGCCGAGCGCCGCACGCAAATCGCCTACATGGTGGCCATTTCGTTTTTCTGCTGCGCCGTGTTGGCGCTTGCGGTCATGGCGGTGTATTCGCGCACAGTCACCGCGCAGGTGCGGTCGATCATTCACGCCATGCACCGGTTTGAGCAGGATGCCGACCATTTTTCCTATTCCGGCGGCAACGAAACCGTGACCGAGCTGCGCGTGATCTCGCGCACGTTTGGCCACATGGCGGGCAGGCTCCAGCAGCTGATGGAGCAAATCCGCCGCGAGGAAACCCAGCTGCGCAAAACGGAGCTCAAGGCGCTGCAAGCGCAGATCAATCCGCATTTTTTGTATAACACGCTCGATTCCATTCAGTGGATGTGTGAGCGCGGCAAAACCGAAGATGCAGGCAAGATGGTGAGCGCGCTGGCGCGGCTGTTTCGCATCAGCATCAGCCGCGGCAAGGAGCTGATTCCCATCCGCGATGAAATGCGCCACGCCGAAAGCTATTTGGTGATTCAGAGTTTTCGCTATCGCGGCCAATTTACTTATCGGTTCGATGTGGACCCGGCGCTCGAGGACTATTTGTGCAACAAGATCACCGTGCAGCCGCTGATCGAAAATGCGATCTACCACGGGCTCGACCGCTCGGTGGATGAGGGCGAAATTGTGATTTCGGCGCACCGCGCACCCGACTGCGACAGCGATATCCTCATCACCGTGGCCGACAACGGCATTGGCATGACCGAGGCGCAGTGCCGCGCGATTTTGCAAAAGGAGCGCAGCGACTCGAGCGGCATCGGCGTGAAAAACGTGAACGACCGGCTCAAAATCTATTTTGGCGAGCGCTATGGGCTCACCATTCACAGCGTGCCCGATGAGGGCACGGCGGTTACGGTGCGCATTCCGTGCGTGACCAACAGCGGGGAGGCGATTCGATGAAGCTGCGTGCATTCATTTTGCGGTGCGGCGCGGTGCTGCTGAGCGGCGTGCTGGCGCTTTCGCTTTGCGGCTGCGCGTCCGCGCAGAAAAAAGAGATTGCAGTGATCGTGAAGTCGGTGGATTCCGATTTTTGGCACAATGTGAAAAACGGCGTGGATTCGGCGGCCACGGAATACAATGTGACCGTCACGTTTGAGGGGCCGGCCAACGAAGAGGACTACCGCACGCAAAACGATATGATCGCCGCGGCCGCCGACCGCGGGGTGGACGCGATTTTGCTTTCGGCCATCGATTTTGAACAGTCGGCGGAAACCGTGAGCGAGGCGGCGCGCAAGGGCGTGAAGATTTTTGCGATCGACAGCGCCGTGAACGCCCCGCAGGTGCGCATGTTCATCGGCACCGACAACACCGCCGCCGGGCGCGCGGCCGGCGAGGCGGCCACATCGGGCTTTGCTTCGGGCGAAAAAATCTGCATTGGACTGGTGAACTATTACGAGCGCACCGACAACGGCATTCGCCGCGAGCAGGGCTTTCGCGACTATATTGCCGCATTGCCGAATGCAAAGGTGGTGGAGTCGGTGAACGTGGCGAGCAACGCGGAAAGCGCGACCGCCGGTGCGCTGGCGCTGCTCCGCGATCACCCGGAGATCAATGTGCTCGTGGGCTTTAACGAATGGATGACGATTGGCGTGGGCCGCGCGATCGCGCAGCAGTCCGACCCGGGCCGTGTGCGCGGCGTGGGCTTTGACACAAATTTGGAATCGGTGGGCAT
>CAKUME010000012.1 GCA_934667575.1 uncultured Eubacteriales bacterium
GGTCACTTCGTGCGCCGCACCCAAAAATTGAATCTTCATTTGCCCGCCCCTTTTCAATCCCGTTGAAGTTCGTCTGTTTTCTGTTCGAGGATCCCGCGGGGCAAACATATCCCTGTCCACCGGACATTTTTGCCCCGCACATCCGATGTGAATATTATACCAGGAAAATCATGGGGATGTATGTACATTTTGTGAATAAATGCTGCGAGCGTTCCGTACAGGCGGAACGCTCGATGGGAATGATATATCGCGTCATTTGGGCTCCGAGGGCGGTTCCGCCAAATGCATCAGGGCGAATCGGATGCATTGATTGATGAACTCATTGCGGCTGATGTCCACCTTTGCCGCATTTTGATCGATTTCCCGCAGCAGCTCCGACGACAGCCGCACCGAAATCACTTCTTTGTCGGGTTTTTGTGGTATAAATACCATTTTTACATCGTCACCCCCTTGACATTATTATATTTGATATGCTATAATATTTCAGTATTCAATATTTGATATCATTTTTCGAATACTTTTCAGCCATCAACCGATGTCCGCTGCGACAAGCCGGTTCATGCAAGGAGGGAATATTTTTCAAAAACGGAAAACCAATCGAAATGGAACAAAAAAACTCAAAATGGGCGGACAAACATTGCAAGAGGAGAAATGAATTATGAATGGTCATCCATGTGGAACTCAATCGAAAGAAATATCTGTGGTAGCAGGAACGAAACTGGTTTGCAAAAAATGGCGCTTCTGGGTGATGGCCGCCGTTGTGGTGCTTGGCATGATGGGCAGTGCCGGCTGCGGCGAAGACATTGTTTCCGATCTTGGCACCGGCAGTTCGGTCACACAAAGCGGCGATGAAGCGAATCGTACCGCCGACAGCTCGGCCGACAGTCAGTCCGACAGCAATACCGTAACCGTTACCGATTTTAGCGCAATGAGTCAGGCGGAAATTGAAAATTGGGCGGAAACGAATAAAGTGACGGTTCAATTTCGTGAGGAATACTCCGATACGGTAGCTTCGGGTTCGGTGATCAGCCAAAATAAAAAGGCGGACGAAACCGTTCCGGAAGGCGCAACCATTAAAGTGGTCATTTCAAAAGGGCAAAAGCCCTCTATTGAATATCAAAATGCGCTCAAAAAAGCAGAAACATATTCCGAAGTAATGCATATGTCCAAACAGGCCATATATGATCAGTTAACATCCGAGTACGGAGAAAAGTTCCCTGCAGAGGCTGCGCAATACGCGATCGATCATTTGGAAGCCGACTACAAGGCGAACGCGTTGGCGCAAGCGAAAACATATCAGCAGACGATGAGTATGTCCAAGAGCGCCATTTACGACCAGTTGATTTCGGAATATGGCGAGCAGTTTACCGCCGAAGAAGCGCAGTACGCGATTGACCATTTGGATGACTAACCATGCGTATCGTTTGTTCGTCACTTCTTTGGACATAAAAAGCGGACGGTTCTTTCCCCGGAACCGTCCGCTTTTTTATGTGTTGGAAAATTCGCTTTTATTTTCCTATTATTTTTCATTTTTATATTGCAATTTCCATTTTTGTATAGTAAAATCTTGAATAAAGGATTTGACATAAATTAGGTGATTTTATATCTTTTGGCATCCCCCGCACACCGCGTCAATCTTGTTTCGGTAACATATGAGCCATTTACTACGAATAAAGGAAGTGCATTGAAATGAAACGCGCAATCCGTTCGTTCCTGCTCACGCTGTTTGTGGCATTCGTTTGTTTTTTCATCGATATGTGGTGTGAGTTCGCCACCAGCTTCACGGTGGTGGACGCCGTGGCGACCATGGGCGCGTGCGTGATCGCCGCGCTTTGCCGCGATGAAGACGAAGCCCCCGCCGCATCTTCCACCAGCGTGCCCCCGCACGACGCGCCGTAAAGCCCGCTTTCCGCGCGCTGCAAATGCGGCACAAAAAACCCGGAACCCCGTTCGGCACAGCGCGCCGACCGGGTTCCGGGTTTTCATTTTGCGATTGCCTTCGGGCGCCGCGCGTCAGTCCTCAATCGCAGCCTTTTGCGACAAAATCGCCCGGAAGATCGCCGGGTCGAACTTGGGCTCGCGCTCATAGGTATAAAGCCCGTTTTGCTCCTGCTCCACGTTCGTGAGCTGGGTGTAGCACAGGCCGATGATGCGCGGGTTCTGCATCATAATGTCTGCCATCGTGCGGAACCGCGCCACAAACTCCTCCTGCGTGGTCGGATTGTTGCCGTAGCCCCAAGCCTGATCGTTGGCGTCGCTGATCCAGCCAATGCCGCCGCATTCGCTCACGAACACCGGCTTTTTGCCGTCGTAGCGCTGGCGGCTGGCCATGGTGCCCCACTCCTCGAGCCGATTTTCCGTGGGCAGCGCGTCGTAGTGCTCATGCAGCACCTCGGCCTCGGCGGTATAGTCGTGCACATCGTAGATGTCCGTTTCCACATGGTAGTTGCCGCTCGTGTCGATGCACGGGCGCGACGGGTCGGCCGCCTTGGTCACGCGGTACACCAGCGACAGCAGCGGGTCAAACTGCCGGCGGCCGTTCACATCCCACGTTTCGTTGAACGGGCACCACCCGATGATCGACGGATGGTTGCGGTCGCGCGCGATTTCCGCCAGCCATTCGGGCAAGATGGAATAAATGGCCTCCGGGCGCGTGTGGTCCAGCCCCCAGTTCGGGTATTCGCCCCACACTAGATAGCCGAGCCGGTCGCAATGATACAAAAACCGCTCCTCAAACACCTTTTCGTGGAGCCGCGCGCCGTTAAAGCCGCATGCCATGGAGCGCTCCACATCCCGCCGCAGCTCATCGTCGGAGGGCGCGGTGTAAATGCCGTCGGGATAAAAGCCTTGGTCGAGCACCAGCCGCTGGAACACCGATTTGCCGTTGATGCAAAAACGGTAGCCGTCCAGCCGGACGCTCCGCAGGCCGCCGTAGCTCGTCACGCGGTCGTCGCCGTAGGTCAGCTCCAGGTCATAAAGCCGGCCGTGCCCCGGCTCCCACAGATGCACCTCGCTCAGCGGCAGCGCCAAATGCGTGCGGCCGCCGCCGCTCTGCACCGACGCGCGGCCCACCGCACGGCCCTCGTAGCGCGCCGTCACCGTCAGCTCGCCCGCGCCGCACAGCTCGGCCCAAATGTCGAACTGCGCGTTCGCCGCGTCCGGCTCCAGCTGCACCGACGCAATGTGCGTTTGGGGCACGAACTCGAGCCACACCGTTTGCCAAATGCCCGTGGTGCGCGTGTAGGCGCAGCCGTGCGAACGATATTGCGTGCATTGCTTGCCGCTCGGGATCATCGGATCGCGCTCGTCGTCCTCGGCGCACACCGTGATCACGTTTTCGCCCGCGTGCACCGCCTCGGTCACATCGAACGCAAACGACACATAGCCGCCCGTGTGCGTGCCCACCGACTGCCCGTTCACAAACGCTTCGCAGCGGTAGTCCACCGCGCCAAAGTGCAGCATCACGCGCCCCGTGCACTGCGCCGCGGTGAGCGTGACCGTGCGGCGATACCACACGCCACGCAGAAAGTCGGTGTGCGCCACGCCCGAAAGCGTGCTCTGCGGGCAAAACGGCACGGTAATTTTGCCGTTCAGCTGCGCGTCGGCCGCGCTCAGCCCGCGTTCCCGTCCGCTGCAGCCGTTGTCAATTTCAAACGCCCACTCGCCGTTCAAATTTAACCAATCCGCGCGCGCAAATTGCGGCTTCGGATGCTCGGGTCTTGGAATATTCACTGCCATGTTCTCCATCGTCCTTTCGGTTTCATTGGTCCGTGCGCGCCATTTCGGCGTGTGTTTTCATTTATTGTACCATTTTCCGGGCCCCAAAACAATGCCTTTTTCTGCGGAAACTTGACAAATCCGACTGATATCATTTATAATAAAATTCCCGTTCGGCGCACCGGCTTTCGCCCATTCCGCGCGCCGGATCGGATTCATGCATGATTGAGGAGCTGATTTTTCATGTCCATCGTGGTCGGAGCGCGCCACCGCTGGCCGGAGCGCGCCGGATTCTGCATTCATCGCCCCGTCGGGCTGCCCACCTACACGCTGCTGCACTTTTTCACGCCCATGCAGCTGCGCGTGGGCGACCGGCTCTGCACCACGCGCCCCGGCGCGTGCATCATCTACGACCTCAACAGCCCGCAGTGGTTCACCTCCGCGGAGCCGGTGCTGCACGACTGGATGCATCTTTCGGCCGAGGCGCAGCCGCTGATGGCGCGCCTGGGCGTGCCGCTCGACACGCTGCTTTACCCCGCCGACTGCGCGTTTTTCACGGCGGGGGTGCGCGAAATTGAGCTGGAGCAGTTCGCCGCACGTCCGCTGGGCGGCGAGCTGATGGACGCCGCCGCCGCCATGCTGCTCATCCGACTGGTGCGCGCGGTGCAAACGCCGGAATCGGCCGAGCCGGTGAGCGCCGCGCAGCGCGCGGTGCTCACCGGCTTCCGCGCGGCGCTGCTCGGCCGCCTGGATGAACCGTGGACGGTGGCGCGCATGGCCGCCGAGGTCCACCTGAGCCCCTCGCGGTTCAGCGCGCTCTGGCGCGCGCTGTTTTCCGTGTCGCCCATGAACGACCTCATTTTGGCGCGCATCGACGCAGCCAAAAACGCGCTCACCGGCTCCACCTGCTCCGTTGCCCAGCTGGCCGAGCAGCTCGGCTACGCCAACGTGACGCACTTCAGCCGTCAGTTTCGGCAATACACCGGCGTTTCGCCGCGCGCCTTTGCGCGTGCGCTGCTGCACTCCACTTGACCTTGGGGCCGCGCGGTGGTATAATATTCCCAAAATAACGAAACATGGAGGGAATTCGATGATTTTTCAAAATGCGGAGCTGCACGGGGTCACGGAGCTGACGCCGGCCGGCGACGGCTCGTTTCGCTTTCATCGCGCGGCCGCCGCGCTGGAACCGAGCCTGTCGGAGGGCGGCCGGGATATGAACACCGCCGCCACCGGCGTGGAGCTGCGTTTTGTGCTGCGCAGCGGCAAGGCGCGCGTCACGCTGGTGAACGAGCGATCGGATATGCCGCTGATGCTCATGCTCTACTACGGCTCGGTGATGGCCGGCTGGCAGTCGGTGCGGCAGTATGTGGAGCCGGGGCGGCACACGCTCGAAATTGACGCGCCGAGCGCCGATTTTTGCGCGGCCGTGCGCCGGGGCTGGCCGGACATGCGCTATGCGCCCGAAATGGTGCGGCTGGTGTTTCAGGTGGGGCGCGCGCGCATCGTGTCGGTGGAGGGCGACGTCACGCCGCCCACTCCGGACATGGCGCCGGCTCAAACGCTGCTCTGCTACGGCTCGTCGATCACCCACGGCAGCCTGTCGATCCTGCCCACCAACAGCTATGTGGTGCGCGTGGCCGAGGCGCTGGGCATGGACTACCGCAACTGCGGCTACGCGGGCAACTGCCGCATGGAGCCGGAAATGGCGGATTATCTGGCGCAGCAGCCGTTCGACGCATGCACCCTCGAAATGGGTGTGAACGTGCTGGACATGGATCCGGCGGAATACGAGCGCCGGGTGCGGTATCTGGTGCGGCGCGTGGCGGAAAGCCACCCGGACAAGCCGGTGTTTGCCATCGACGTGTTCTATTGCGACGACGATCTGTTCGGGCGCGGCCGGGCGGCGCGTTTCCGCGCCATTTTGGCGCGCGTCACGTCCGAGCTGGCGCTGCCCAATGTGCACTACGTCAACGGCCTGCGCGTGCTGCCCGATGCGCGCGGCCTGAGCGGCGATCTGGTGCATCCGTCGGTGCGCGGCGTGGAAACGCTCGCGGCCAACCTCAGCGCCATCATGAAGGCCGAAATGGGCCAATAAAAGCAAATCCGCCGCGCCCCGTCCATGGGCGCAAAAAACCGGCGCATCCGCCCCGCGTGGGAACGGCTGCGCCGGTTTTTCCGGTTCGCCGGGTTTATTCCAGCTCAAATGCGCCGGTATACAGCTGATAATATTTTCCTTTTTCCGCGATCAGCTTTTCGTGGCTGCCGCGCTCGATGATCACCCCATGGTCGAGCACCATGATCACATCCGCATTGCGCACGGTGGAGAGCCGGTGCGCGATGACAAACACCGTGCGGCCCTGCATCAGCGAATCCATGCCCCGCTGCACAATCGCCTCGGTGCGCGTGTCGATCGAGCTGGTCGCTTCGTCCAGAATCATCACCGGCGGGTCGGCCACTGCGGCGCGCGCAATGGCGATGAGCTGGCGCTGCCCCTGCGAAAGGTTCGCGCCGTTGCCGTGCAGCATCGTGCGGTAGCCCTCCGGCAGGCGGCGGATAAAGTCGTCGGCGCCCGCCAGCTTGGCCGCCGCCTCGCACTCCGCGTCCGTTGCGTCGAGCTTGCCGTAGCGGATGTTGTCCATCACCGTGCCCGTGAACAGGTTGGTGTCCTGCAGCACAATGCCCAGCGAGCGGCGCAGATCGTCCTTTTTGATCTTATTGATGTTAATGCCGTCGTAGCGAATTTTGCCGTCGGCAATGTCGTAAAACCGGTTGATGAGGTTCGTGATCGTGGTTTTGCCCGCGCCCGTTGCGCCCACAAACGCCACCTTTTGCCCCGGCTCCGCATACACGCACACGTCGTGCAGCACGATTTTGTCCGGCTCATAGCCAAAATCGACATGATTGAGCCGCACATCGCCCCGCAGGCGCGTATACGTCACCGTGCCGTCGGCTGCGTGCGGATGCTTCCACGCCCACACGCCGGTGTGCTCCGCGCACTCCGTGAGCCGGCCGTTTTCTTCGCGCGCGTTCACCAGCGTCACATAGCCCTCGTCGGTTTCCGGCGGCTCGTCGATCAGCGCGAAAATGCGCGCCGCGCCCGCCTGCGCCATCACCACTGCGTTCACCTGCTGCGACACCTGGCTCACGTTGCCGCAAAACTGCTTGGTCATGTTCAAAAACGGCACCACAATGCTGATATCCAGCGCCATGCCGGAAAGGCTCAGGTTGCGCGCATGCGCGACCAACAGCGCGCCGCCCGCCAGCGCCACCACCACATAGAGGATGTTCCCGATGTTGCCCAAAATGGGCATGAGAATGTTCGCATAGCGGTTCGCGCTGCGCGCATCCTCATAGAGCGCGTCGTTGATCCGGTCAAAGTCGGCGCGCGCGGCGTCCTCGTGGCAGAACACCTTCACGACCTTCTGGCCGTTCATGATCTCTTCAATATAGCCCTCGGTGCGGCCCACCGCAGCCTGCTGCCGGATGAAATACCGCGCCGAATGGCCGCCGATCTTTTTGGTGACGAGGATCATCGCCGCCACGCCTGCGAGCACCACCATCGTCATCCACACGCTGAAGTAGAGCATGATGCCGAGCACCGACACCACCGTGACCGCCGCCGTGACCTGCTGCGGCAGGCTCTGCGACACCAGCTGGCGCAGCGTGTCGATATCGTTGGTGTAGTAGCTCATAATGTCGCCGTGGTTGTGCGTGTCAAAATAGCGGATGGGCAGGCGCTGCATGCCGTTGAACATCTTTTTGCGGAGCTTGCACAAAAAGCCCTGCGTGATGATCGCCATCTGCCGGTTCCAAATAAAGTTCGACACGAGCGCCAGCGCGTAGAACGCGCCCAAAATCAGCACATAGCGCAAAATTTCGCCGCGCGCGTCGGCCCAGCTGCCGCCCTGCACCTGCTCGATCACCGCGATCACGTTCTGCATAAACAGGCTCGGGATCGCGCCCACAATGGCGCAGAACAAAATGCACGCAATGGTGGCGGGCAGCATGCGGGGATAAAACTGAAACAGCGTTTTCACCAGCCGCTTCATCGTGCCCTTGGGCACATCGGCCATGGGGCCGCGGCCCGGTTTGCTCATTTTATTCGGCATCTGGATCACCTGCCTTGTTCTGCGAGGTGAATACCTCGCGATAAATTGCATTGGTGCGCAGCAGCTCCTCGTGGGTGCCCACCGCATTGATGCGGCCGCCGTCCATCACCACAATGCGGTCGGCGTCCTGCACCGACGCAATGCGCTGCGCAATGATAATCTTCGTGGTGGCGGGCAGCGTTTCGCGGAACCCGCGCCGAATCAGCGCGTCGGTGCGCGTGTCCACCGCGCTGGTGGAATCGTCCAAAATCAGAATTTTGGGCTTGCGCAAAATCGCCCGCGCAATGCACAGCCGCTGCTTTTGGCCGCCCGACACATTCGCGCCGCCCTGTTCAATGTAGGTGTCGTAGCCCTTGGGGAACGAGCGGATGAATTCGTCGGCCTGCGCGAGCCTGCACGCGGCTTCCATCTCTTCGTCGGTGGCGTCCGGGTTGCCCCAGCGGAGGTTTTCTTTGATCGTGCCCGAAAACAGCACGTTCTTTTGCAGCACCACCGCCACCTGGCTGCGCAGCGTGTGCAGGCTGTAGTCGCGCACATCGTGCCCGCCCACGCGCACCGTGCCCTCGGTGGCGTCATAAAGCCGCGGAATGAGCTGGATCAGCGAGGATTTGGCCGAGCCGGTGCCGCCCAGCACGCCGATGGTCTCGCCCGAGCGGATGTGCAGGTCGATGTCGGCGAGCGCCATGCGCTCCGCCTTGGCGTTGTATTTGAAGCTCACATGGTCAAAATCGACCGAACCGTCGGCCAGCGAGCCCACCGGATGCGCCGGGTCGGCCAGCGTGCTCCGCTCGTCGAGCACCTCGGCAATGCGCTCCGCCGACTCGGTGGCCATGGTGAGCATCACGAGCACCATCGACACCATCATCAGGCTCATCAAAATCATAAAGCTGTAAGTGAGCATCGCCGAAAGCTGCCCCACGTCGAGCGCGGAGCCGTTGGTGGTGATAATGAGATACGAGCCGAAATACAGCACCACGATCATCACGGCATACAGGCAAAACTGCATGGTGGGGCTGTTCACGGCCAGAATTTTTTCCGCGCGCGTAAAATCGCCGCACACATCGTCGGCCGCGCGGCCGAACTTTTGCTTTTCATATTCTTCGCGCACGAACGACTTGACCACGCGCATGCCCTTCACGTTTTCCTGAATGGAATCGTTGAGCGCATCGTATTTGCGGAACACATTGCGGAACAGCGGCATCACCTTGTGCGAGATGAACCACAGCACGCCGCCCAGCAGCGGCACCACACCCAAAAACACCAGCGCCAGCCTGCCGCCCATCACAATGGCCATCACCAGCGCAAAAACGAGCATGAGCGGCGCGCGCACGGCAATGCGAATGAGCATCATGAACGCCATCTGCACGTTGTTCACGTCGGTGGTCATGCGGGTGACGAGCGACGAGGTCGAAAACCGGTCGATGTTTTCAAACGAGAACCCCTGCACGCGGTCGAACACGTCGCGGCGCAAATTGCGGGCAAAGCCGCAGCTCGCGGTGGCGCAGGTGTCGCCCGCCGCCGCGCCGAACGCCAGCGACAGCACCGCCATGCCCGCCAGCACCGCGCCGTAGCGCGCAATGGTGCCCATGCTGCATCCCGCGCGGATCTGGTTTACCAGCGCCGAGATCACAAACGGAATCAGGCATTCCATCACCACTTCCAGCGTGACCAAAATCGGTGTGGCGATCGTCACGTTCCGAAACTCCCGAATCGACCGGGCTAACTTTCGTATCATGGATCGATCATATCCTTTCCCATAAAGATAAAAAACAATTTGTCCGCCGCACGCCCCGCAGCGCGCCAAACCGCGCCCGAGCCCTTGCCTGCAGGCAAAATTGTTCACTGGTGAACTATTATAGCATGGGAATTTTTTATTTGCAAGTGAATTTTTTATAAACGGCAGAATAGATGAAAAAGCCGCGTTCCGTCTTGACCTTTTCGCCGTTTCCGTTTATAATAAATCGTAAAAACCGCCGAAAGGAGCGCTTTTTATGATGATTCGTCCCGCCGTGCCGGCCGACCTGCCCGCGCTTGAAGCGCTGTTCGCGCAGGCGCGCGCGTTTATGGCCGCCCACGGCAACCCCACCCAGTGGGCGGGCGGTTACCCCTCCGCCGACATTTTAACCGCCGACATCCGCGCCGGCCACAGCTTTGTTTGCACCGACGAAACCGGCGCGCTGCTCGCGTCGTTCTGCTTTGCCGCCGCGCCCGACCCGGCCTACGAGGCCGAGCCGGCGGTGTGGCGCAGCACGGCGCCCTACGGCGTGATCCACCGCATTGCCGTTTCGGCCCACGGCCGGGGCGTGGCGTCGTTTTGCGTGGACTGGTGCAAGGCGCGGTGCGGCCATCTGCGCGCCGACACCCACGCCGACAACACGGTGATGCAGCGCTTTTTGGCCAAGCAGGGCTTTGTGCGCTGCGGCATGATCCACCCCGACTACGGCGAACGCGTGGCGTATGAATGGCCCCCAAAGGAGCGTCTGCCATGAACGAACAGGCCTGGTTAAACTGGATCATCGAGCTGCAAAGCCTGGCGCAGGCGGGGCTCACCTACGGCAAAGATGTGTATGACCTGGAGCGCTACACGCGCATCCGCGAAATTTCGGCCGAAATGCTGGCGCAGCTGGCCAATCTGCCCGTGCGCACGGTGACCGGCCTGTTTTGCAATGAATCGGGCTATCAAACGCCCAAAATCGACACCCGCGCCGCCATTTTTGACCGCGGCAGGCTGCTGCTAGTGCACGAAATCAACGGCACATGGGCGCTGCCGGGCGGTTGGTGCGACGTGAACGTGTCGGTGGGCGAAAACACGGTGAAAGAGGTGCGCGAGGAAGCCGGGCTCATCGTGGTGCCGCAGCGCGTGATCGCCATTCAGGACCGCGCCCGCCACAACCGCCCGGCCTACGCCTACGGCGTGTGCAAAATTTTCGTGCAGTGCGCGGCGGTGGGCGGCGCGTTCGCCCCCAACAGCGAAACCACCGAATCCCGCTATTTTGCCGAGGATGCGCTGCCGCTGCTGGCCGAAGAGAAAAACAACGCGGAGCAGATCCGCATGTGCTTTGCCGCCTGCCGCGCCGCCCACTGGCACACGCTGCTGGAATAAGCTTCCGCAAACCGTCGGACAAACAGCGAGGAGGCGCTTTTCCGTTTGGAAAAGCGCCTCCTCGCCATTATTTTTTCTTATGCATCCAAAATCGGCGTTGGGCGCATCACGCTTCGTCGCCGAACACCAGCGTGACCGGCCCGTCGTTCACGGAATACACCTGCATATCCGCGCCAAACTCCCCGTGCTGCGGCGCAAAGCCCAGCGCCGCGCACTCCGCCATAAACCGCTCGTAGAGCGGCTTGGCCAGCTCCGGCCGGGCCGCGCCCGTGAACCCCGGGCGGCGGCTGCGCAGGTCGGCATAGAGCGTGAACTGCGACACCACCAGCAGCGCGCCGCCCACCGCCGCCAGATCGCGGTTCATTTTGCCCGCATCGTCTTCAAACACGCGCAAATGGCAGATTTTTGCCGCCAGCCGCGCCGCGTCCGCCTCCGTGTCCGTCGGCCCCACGCCCAGCAGCACCAAAAATCCGCGCCCGATCGCGCCGTTTATTTTTCCGTCGATCTCCACGCGCGCTTCCCGCACGCGCGTCACCACCGCTCTCATTCCGCGTCCCCCTTTTTTTTGCTTTTTTGCTCCATCGGCGCAATGTAACGGTCGCGCGCCGCTTCCACCGCCGCCACAAACCGGTCGTCGAGCTCCGTGCGGCGGCAGTCGCGGCGGCGGATCAGCACGTCGGTGTAGAGCTTGCGCCGCGTGCACGGCCGCTGCACCAAATGATACCGCCGCAGCAGCTCTTCCGGAATGGGCGACACCCACATGAACGTGTTGGGCACCGATTCCAGCAAATGGAACTGGCTGTCGCGCTCAAACACATAAATGCGCTTGTGCACATTTTCCGACAGCTCCGCCCGGCGCACGTCGATCATCGGCAGCGACGGCACATAGGGTTCGGCATGGGCAATTTCGGTGTAGGGCGCCAAATCGTCGGGCGACACCGCCGCCTGCTGCGCGAGCGGATGGCTCCGCGCCACGAGCAGCACATGCGAAAACTGCGCCACCGGCCGGTTTTCGAGCTTTTTTTCGGCAAACATCGCCTTAAAATACCGGTCGAACGCCGCCTGATAGCGAATGATGCCCATATTATAATCGCCGCGCAGCACCTGATCCACCGCGTTGAGCGAATTCGTTTCCTGATAATAGAGCTCCGCTGCCGGTTCGGCGGGCAGGCTCTGCGCAAATTCCGTGAACGCATAGGAAATGTAGCTTGCCCGCGGCACGCACACCGCAAACCGCGCCGTGTGCGGCGCGCCCGCGCGATAGCGCTCCTCCAACCCGTCAATTTCGGCCAGAATGCGCCGCGCATACTGCAAAAATTCCTCGCCGTCCGGCGTGACCACAATGCCCCGCGACGTGCGCCGGAATATGGTAATGCCCAGGCTTTCCTCCAGGTCGCGCACCGCGCGTGACAGGTTCGGCTGCCCCATGTAGAGGTTCTCGGCCGCCTTGCTGATCGACTTGGTGCGCGCCACCTCCACGGCGTATTTCAAATGCAGGATGTTCATGCAAGCTCCCTC
>CAKUME010000013.1 GCA_934667575.1 uncultured Eubacteriales bacterium
CATCCCAAGGAAATTCCGCTCTACTATGGCACCTCCCATGCCGAGGTCAACCGCTATCTGATCGATAATCAGCTCGAAATGCTGCAAAAGCTCAAGCAGACCGACCGCAAATCGCGCGACATTCTCACGCTGCCCGGCATGGCGCAGTTTCGCACCACCCGCCGCATTGCGGGCGACTATGTGCTGCAGGAAAGCGATACCTATCGCCATTTTGACGATTCCATCGGCGCCATCAACGACTTTGACCGCCGCGATTATCTCTTCGAAATTCCCTATCGCACACTGGTGCGGCATGGATGGGACAACATCATCACTGCCGGGCGCTCGGCGGCCGGTGACGGCTACGCATGGGACGTGATGCGCGTGATTCCCCCTGCGATTATTTCCGGCCAGGCGGCGGGCATTGCGTGCGCGCTGGCAACAGATTCGGGCTGCGCGATCACCGATGTGGATGTTGCACAGCTGCAAGCGGAACTAAGGCATGAAAATGTGCTGCTGCATTTTGACGATGCCGATGTGCCCACAGTGAGCGACTCCACCGTGGAACACAACGATTAAAATGCCAAAACAACGGCCGCCGGGTGCTTGCCCGATGCGGCCGTTGTTTGCGTTTTATTGTAAATGACCATTTGTTTTATCATTACAATTAAATTCGGATACCCATACGGAATTGACAATCTCCGCCGAGCGCGTTATAATATACAAAAAAGAAATGAATTGGTTTTCCGCTGCGCTTTGGCACCCACGCGGCAGAAATAGGAGGACATTAGCACCATGAAGAGCGGCACCAAGCGAATGCTCAAAAAATTCAAAAGCATTCAGTTCAAGCGAATGGATAAAATGATTGCGGTAATCTCCCGAGAAAATAACAACCGCCCGGCATGGCGCATTAAACTCGACATGATGGGCAGTTTTTTGCGTTATGGCACCGGCTACACCGATTATTTTTTCAATAATTTTGCACAGCTCACCCCCGCCGAAAAGCGCACCTTTGTCACGGCCAAATCGTTTTACAATGTGCTGCACTATTTGAACGATCAACACTACATTGGCCTGTTCCACGACAAGCTCATTTTTAATCATTATTTTCGCGAATATCTGCACCGCGACTATTTGAACCTGCTGCGCTGTTCCGATGCCGATGTGGCGGAATTTTTGCAGAAATTTCCGGTCGTGTTTGCCAAAGATCCGGTGGGCGAAGGCGGTCACGGCGTAACACGCGTGGTGTCGGCCGAAGTCACGGACGCCGCCGCATTCCGGCAGCAGCTGCTTCAAAACAAGCAGTACCTGCTGGAGGAAGGCATCGTGCAATGTGATGCGCTGAATGAGCTCAATCCGAGCGTGGTCAATTCGCTGCGTATTGTCACGTTGGTGAAAGATAACCAATCCTATCTGCTCAACACCGCGCTGCGCATGAACCAAGACAAAAAAGACGTGATTGGCTGCACCGACGATGTGTATTGCAGCATTGGCGCCGATGGCCGCATCAACAGCAATGTGGTCGACGATTTTGGAAATATTTACGACCGCCATCCGCTCACGGGCAAAAAATTTTCGGAGGTCGTGCTCCCGCATATGGATCAGGCAATTGAAATGTGTCTGCGCGCGGCACTCGAGGTGCCGCAAGTGCGCTATGTGGGTTGGGACGTCGCATTTTCGGTCAATGGCCCGCTGATTGTGGAGGGCAACGAATATCCGGGCTATATGCTACTGCAATACTATAAACTCAATGGCAAGCGAACCGGCCATCTGAAAGAAATTCAGGATATTATTGGCGACGAAGTGTACCAAATCAAGAAATATTAACCGCGCCGCCTGCACCTGCTGCGGGATGCGCAGCCGGACGCACATCCTTGGGGCACACGCCCAGCACACGCCGAAACACTGTGGAAAAATAACATTGCGACGAAAATCCGAGCCGATCGCTGACATAAGAAAGGCTTTTGCCCGATTCGATGAGCCGCCGCGCCTCGTGAATCTTCATCTCGGTAAAATACTCCATCACGCCTTTGCCCGCTGCCCGAGCAAAGGCGTTTTTTAACGCGGTCGGGCTGCTATGCACTCGATGCGCCAGCTCCGCCAGCGTGAGCCGTTCGCCCAACCCGGCGCGCATGGCCTGCACCGCTTCGGCATAGAGTCCGGCGTCCGAAGAATGTTCGGACTGCGCCGTACCGCTGCCCAGTGCAAGCAGCACCTCGAGCAGCTTGCGTGGGTTCGCAAAATCCGGCGCATTGTGGCACTCCGGCCGTTTCACCGACGGCATCAACCGATCAAGCTCCTGCACCGCCAGCATGGCGGCCGCCCACTCATTTTCGCCGAACCGCTGTGCCACACCGCGCAGATGATCCTTGGATGAAAAATGAACGACCACCATTTCTGCACCGGAGCTGACCACGCAGTTATGATGAAACACCCATGGGCGAACGGCAAAAAAATCGCCGCGTTCTGCGCGATACACCTGATCGTCCACCGTGATGCGCATTTGCCCGTTCATCACCAAGTTCAGCTCCCAATCCGCGTGTTTGTGGCCGCTGAACACATAGCCTGGGTCAAAATGATAATGGAAATATTGGTTGATCCGGTCAATGCAAAAGTCCATCGCCATTTTCTGTGTTCCTTCCTGCAAAATCAGTCCGATTTTATAAATTTCGTGGCTAAAATTATATTTTTCGCCTGTTTTTTATGATATGATTATAACATTCCCGCAACCGAAATGCAATGCAGAAAGGATCGAAATCTATGAAAACGAGCTTTGAAATTCGCGAAAACGAATTCTGGTGGGGCGGCTCCGTGTCCGACGGCATCGAAATGCCCTTTTCGCGTGAAACCACCGGTTTTTCGCGCGATTTTCGCGTGGAGACGTCGAACCAAACCATGCCGCTCTATGTTTCGTCGCAGGGCCGCTACATTTGGAGCGAAACGCCGTTCGCCGTGACCATTGACGGCGGGCGCTTTACATTCGAGGGCGACGAGTTTGAATTGGTCGAGGCGGGCAGCACGCTGCGCGATGCCTATTTAGCCGCGTCCAAAGCGCATTTTCCGTTTTCCGGCAAGCTCCCGCCGGTGGAATTCTTTTCCACCGCGCAATATAATACCTGGATGGAATTCACCTATGAGCCCAATCAGGCAGGTGTGCTCCAATACGCCCACGCGATTGTGGACAACGGGTTTACGCCGGGCATTTTTATCATCGACGAAGGCTGGCATCGGCCTTATGGCGATTGGACATTTGACCCGGTAAAATTTCCGCAGCCCAAAGCAATGGTTGATGAGCTGCACGCGTTGGGCTTTAAGGTCATGCTGTGGGTGGTGCCTTATGTTACCGCATCGGGCGTGCGCTTTGTACGCGGCACCAGCCCCGAGTTGAATCCGGGCCGTGGCGACAAGCTGTTCATGCGCAACGAAGACGGCGATATTACCGTTGTGCGCTGGTGGAACGGTTTTGGCGCCATTCTTGATCTTTCCAATCCGGTGGATGCAGAATACCTCGATAATCAGCTTCAGGCGCTGATTCATGATTTTGGCGTGGATGGGTTCAAATTCGACGGTGGCACGCTGCACTCTTATACCAACACAACCGATGTGAACGGTACACACTGCGGCACGGCGGACGGTACCTATTCCGCGGCAGAAAAAAACATCGCATGGAATCAGTTCGGCATGCGATATGCGTATCATGAATACAAAGACACCTTTAAGGGCGGCGGCGCACCGGTGGTACAGCGGCTGAGTGACCGCAGACATCGTTGGAACAGCGAAGGCATTGCATCAATTTTGCCAGATTCGCTGGCCCAGGGATTGATCGGGCATCCGTTTATCTGCCCCGATATGATTGGCGGCGGCGAATGGTCATACAACGCCCGACCGGGCTTCCATTTGGATGAAGAGCTGTTCATTCGCATGGCGCAGGTGTCGATATTCTTCCCGATGATGCAGTTTTCGTTGGCGCCGTGGCGGGTGCTTTCGCCGGAGGGGCTCGCTGCCGTTCGCCGCTGTGCGGAGCTGCATGCGCAATTCGCGCCGGAATTGCTTCAAATTCTGCGTCAATCGGCGCAAACCGGTGAACCGGTGGTGCGCACGCTCGAGTATGCCTATCCGCACTGCGGCTACGAACGGATTCATGATGAGTTTATGTGCGGCGATGACATTCTGGTTTGCCCTGTCGTGACGAAGGGCACGCGAGAAAAGGAACTCATCTTCCCTGCCGGGCGTTGGGCCGATGCCGCCGGCAATATCTACACCGAGGGCCGCCATGTCGTGGCAACACCGGTGGAACAGCTCGCTTGGTTCCGTCGAATTTCGTAAGGCTCTGAGATCCAGGCTTTTTTCATTCGCATGATTTGTTTTTTGACAAATGGTGCGTAAGAAATTTCTCCCGCTTTTCTGTTGTGAAATTTGGCAAAGCTTCGATATTTCCCCTCTGGATATCAACGCGACTCTTTTCTCATAATAAATAACACGGACGATGCCGCGCGCAGGTTTGCACGGCATCGTCCGTTTTTGCTGTTGAATTTTTTATGTTACTGCGCTGCGCTCAGAACTCGGTTTCACCGGTATAAACCAACCGAGCGTCGCCGGTGAGCAGAATGTCGTCGTCGGTCACATTCACAATCAGATCGCCGCCCGGCACTTTTACGGTAACATCTTCGTTTTTGCGGCAAAGGCCATTTGCAATTGCGGCAGCTGCTGCGGCGCACGCACCGGTTCCGCAAGCCATGGTTTCGCCGTTGCCGCGCTCATAAACGCGCATCTTAATCGTGTTGGAATCCACCACACGAATAAATTCGGTGTTAATGCGCTCGGGAAAAATCGGGGCGTTCTCAAATTGCGGGCCGATTGTGCCCAGATCGACTGCGTCTACCTGCGGCACCATCACCACACAGTGCGGGTTGCCCACAGACAAGCAGGTTACGCGATAACTCTCGCCGCCGATCTCGATCAAATCGTTGATCAGCTGTTCCGCTGCCAAGGTACACGGCAGCGACGCGGTGCGGAAATCCGCTTTGCCCATGTGTACGCTCACCGAATTCACCGTGCCATTGCGTGTGTAAACCTCAAGCTGCTTCACGCCGCTGGCGGTTTCAATGGTCATGTGCTCTTTCTTCACAATACCATGATCGTAGAGGTATTTGCCCACGCAGCGAATCGCGTTTCCGCCCATCTTGCCTTCGCTGCCGTCCTGATTGAACAGCCGCATTTTGGCATCCGCCACATTGGACCGTTCCATCAGCACCAGCCCCAGCGCGCCAATGCCCGCCGTGCGGTCGCAATAGGTCACGCAGAGCGATTCGGGGCAGGTAATGCGCCCATCGAAATTATCAATATAAATGTAATCATCGCCGGAGCCTACCATTTTGGCAAAGCGCAGCGTTTCGCGATGCGTGCGCAGGTGATTGATATCCACCAACTCGGTGTTTTTCTGGTTGTAGCAGCTCGCAAAAATATCGGCCAGCGCATTGGCTGTGTCGAGCGAGGTCAGGCAAGCAATGGCCAGCTGCTGTGCACGGCGATGCAGCGCGGTATAATCATCCAGTGTGCCGTCGTAGGCCGCGCCAGTGTATACGATATAGCTGATGCGGCCGCTTTCGAGCAGGCGATATGCTTCGCCGCCCTCCTTGATATCATGCACCGTTTCCACTACAATGCCCAAGCGGCGAATGGCGTCGGCAGTGTCGGGCGTAGCATAAAGCGTCATGCCCATATCGTCCAGTTTTTTCGCAATTTTAAGGATCTCGTGGCGATCGTGATCTTCCACGCTGATGAGCACACCAATGGCGTGATCGGCCGGAGCCCGCAGCAGAATTCCCGCCGAGGTCAGTCCCTTAAACAGTGCTTCGGCCAGCGTTTTGCCAATGCCCAGCACTTCGCCGGTGGATTTCATTTCCGGCCCCAGGTACGAGTTGGCGTCGGCCAGCTTTTCGAACGAAAACACCGGCACCTTCACGGCGTAATACGGCGGCGCGGCATGCAGCCCCGTACCATAGCCAAGCGAACGGAGCGACTGCCCCACCATCACGCGTGATGCAAGATCGACCATGGGCACACCCGTAACCTTACTGATGTAGGGCACCGTGCGCGAAGCACGCGGGTTGACTTCGATCACATACAGCTCGTTTCGGTAAATCAGATACTGAATGTTCACCAATCCGCGCGTTTTGAGCGAGAGTGCAAGCTTTTCGGAGCAATCCACGATGGTGTGCAGCATTTTATCCGACAGATTATACGGCGGATACACGGCAATCGAGTCGCCGCTATGCACACCTGCGCGCTCAATGTGTTCCATAATACCCGGAATCAGCACATCGGTGCCGTCCGAGATCACATCCACCTCAAGCTCCGGGCCGCACATATACTGATCCACCAGCACCGGATTCTCGATGTTTGTCGAAAGTATACGCTGCATATAAATCTTCACATCGCGGTCGGTGTGCGCAATGGTCATATTTTGCCCGCCGATCACATACGACGGCCGCAGCAGCACCGGATAACCCAGCTTGTGCGCCGCGCTGAGCGCCTCGGCTTCGGTCATCACGCCCATGCCCGCCGGGCGTTTGATGGAAAAGCGCTCAAGCAGCTCGTCAAAACGCTCGCGATCCTCGGCTGTGTCGATGCTTTCCGCCGAGGTGCCCAGAATCGGAACACCGCGCTGGTCGAGGAATTTGGTCAGCCGGATCGCCGTCTGCCCGCCAAATGCAACCACCACGCCCACCGGATGCTCCACCTCAATGATGTTCATCACATCCTCCGGCGTCAACGGCTCAAAATAGAGCCGATCGGCGGTGTCGTAATCGGTCGATACCGTTTCGGGGTTGTTATTGACAATTACCACCTCATAGCCGAGTTCCTTCAGCGTCCACACACAGTGCACGGAAGAATAATCGAATTCGATGCCCTGGCCGATGCGGATGGGGCCCGAACCGAGCACCATGACCACCGGCTTGCCCGAACGCGGAAATGTGCGTGCTTCGCACACGGCGTCGTCGGAGGACTAGAAATACGGCGTTTCGGCATCGAATTCTGCACCGCAGGTATCCACCATTTTATAAGAAAAGTAATGCGTCGGCAGATTGTCCGTGCCAGACAGGCGGCGCAGCGCCGCGTCGGGATAACCATAGTGCTTCCCCTGCGCATAGAGCGCCGGAGTGAGGCCGTGTGCCAGCTGCGCCTCAAACTCCGCCAAATTTTGGAGCTTATGCAGGAACCAGAGGTCGATGCGCGTGATTGCGTGAATGGTGTCGAGCGGCACCCCCGATTTGATCGCCTCGAACACCGTGAAAATGCGCCGGTCATTCTGCTCGTGCAGGCGCTCTTCCACCGGCGCTTGATGCAGCGGCGCAGCATTGAGCGTATCAAGCGAAATTTCCGCGCCGCGCACCGCTTTCATCAACGCCATTTCAAAGTTCGGTGCAATCGCCATCACTTCGCCGGTGGCCTTCATTTGAGTACCCAGCGCGCGGCTGGAACCTGCAAATTTATCGAACGGCCACTTGGGCATTTTAACCACTACATAGTCCAGCGTCGGTTCAAAGCAGGCGCAGGTTTTTCCGGTGATATCGTTCTTAATTTCGTCGAGCGTGTAGCCCAATGCGATCTTGGTGGTAATCTTTGCAATCGGATAGCCCGTCGCCTTGCTCGCCAGTGCCGACGAACGCGACACACGCGGATTCACTTCAATCACCGCGTATTCAAAACTATCCGGATTCAATGCAAACTGGCAGTTGCACCCGCCCACAATGCCCAATGCGGAAATGATATTCAGCGCCGCCGAGCGCAGCATCTGAAATTCTTTGTCCGCAAGCGTGAGCGTGGGCGCTACCACAATGCTGTCGCCCGTATGCACGCCCACCGGGTCGAGGTTTTCCATGCTGCACACGGCAATCACATTGCCCACCGCATCGCGCATGGTTTCAAACTCAATTTCTTTCCAACCGTAGATATAGCGTTCCACCAGAATTTGCGTGATCGGCGAAAGCTCCAACCCGGTCTGCGCAATCACGCGCAGCTCGTCCGGTGTGTTTGCCACGCCGCCGCCGGCACCGCCCAACGTAAACGCCGGGCGCACAATCACCGGGTAGCCGATGCGATCTGCCACTGCGAGCGCCGTGTCCAAATCGTTTGCAATATCGGACGGAATCACCGGCTGGCCGATGCGCTGCATTGTTTCCTTAAACAGCTCCCGATCTTCCGCTTGATCAATCGCGCGTGCGTCCGTGCCGAGCAGGCGCACGCCCGCTTTGTCCAAAAAGCCTGATTTGGCCAGCTGCATTGCGAGCGTCAGTCCGGTTTGACCGCCAAGCCCCGCAAGCAGGCTATCCGGCTTTTCCTTTTCAATGATCCGCATCACGGTTTCCTCCGTGAGCGGTTCCAGATAGATTTCGTCGGCAAGCGCGTGATCGGTCATGATGGTGGCCGGATTGGAGTTTACCAGCACCACATTCACCCCCGCTTCCTTGAGCACGCGGCAGGCTTGCGCGCCGGCATAATCAAATTCCGCCGCCTGACCAATTACAATCGGCCCGGAGCCGATCACCAGGACCTTGCGAATGCGTTTATCCAACGGCATGTTCCGTTCCCCTCATTTCCGCAATAAATTCATCAAACAAAAACGACGTGTCTTTCGGGCCGGAGCAAGCTTCGGGGTGGAACTGCACCGAGAAGCACCGCTCGCCCGGATAGGTAACGCCTTCACAAGTGCCGTCGTTCGCATTGACAAAGCGCACTATCCCTGTGGGCAAACTATCCGGCACCACAGCATAACCGTGATTCTGACTGGTAATATAAGTGCGCGTACCCGTCACCTCGCGTACCGGCTGATTCACACCGCGATGGCCGTATTTGAGCTTCACCGTGCGGCCGCCGTGGGCCAATGCCAGCAGCTGATGTCCCAAGCAAATGCCGAAGATCGGAACTTGCCCAATCATTTTCTTTAATTCCGCAATGCATGCCGCATTCTCTGCCGGATCCCCCGGCCCATTCGACAGCATCACGCCATCCGGGTGCATCGCAAGCACCTCCTCGGCCGGGGTTTGTGCCGGAAACGCCGTTACCGTGCAGCCGCGTTTTTGCAATTCACGGATAATATTTCGTTTGGCGCCATAATCCATAAATGCCACGCGATAGCGCGCCTCTCCCTGCGCCGGAAACACTTCCGTCTGCGCGCGCGTGACCGCATCCACCGCATGAACGATCTGATAATTTTTCACATCGTCCAGCCGGGCGGGCAGCTCGGCGCAAATGGTCGCATTCATCACACCGCTTTCGCGGATGATGCGTGTCAGCTCACGCGTATCCACGCCCCAAATGCCCGGCACCCCGCGGTTTTTTAAAAACTCATCCAGATTGCCCTGCGCGCGGAAGTTGCTGGGCGCATCGCACCATTCGCGCACCACATAGCCGCGCACGCAGCATTCCCCTTCAAAATCTTCTGCAATCACGCCGTAGTTTCCAATCAGCGGGAATGTTTGCAGCACAATCTGTCCATAGTAGCTGGGATCGGTCAGCGTTTCCAAATAACCGCACATGCCGGTGGTGAACACCAGCTCGCCCACGGTGTCGCCGTCGGCACCAAAGCGCCATCCTTCAAACACCTGTCCGCTGCTCAGCACCAGATAGGCTCTTTTTTTGTCCATCGCTCTTCCTCCCCGCCGTCACAGCTGCGCGCGCACCCATGCAATTTGTTTTTCCACCGATTCCGGCGTGGTGCCACCCTCGCTGATGCGCTTGGCCACGCAGGTTTCAAGCGCAATATCCGAATACAAATCGCAGTCGAATTCGGGGCTGAACTTGCGGTATTCTTCAAGCGGCAGCGTTTCGAGCACCTGATTGGTCGCAATGCAGTGCGCCACAATTTGGCCGACAATTTTATACGCCGAGCGGAACGGCATCCCCTTGCGTACCAAATAGTCCGCGAGATCCGTTGCATTGATAAAGCCGCGCTGTGCTGCATGCAGCATATTTTCTTTACACACGCGCATCGTGCGCACCATGGGTGCAAACACCCGCAGGCACATCTTTACGGTATCTACCGCGTCAAAAATTGCTTCCTTGTCTTCCTGCATATCTTTATTATAAGCCAACGGCAGCCCCTTGAGCATGGTGAGCAGCGTCATCAGATCACCATAAACGCGGCCGGTTTTGCCGCGCACCAATTCCGCCATATCCGGGTTCTTCTTTTGCGGCATAATGCTCGAGCCGGTAGTATAGGAATCGTCCAGCTCGATGAATTTAAATTCCCATGACGACCACAGGATGATTTCCTCCGAAAAGCGCGACAAATGCATCATCAGCACCGCGAACGCCGCGCCGAGCTCCACGCAGAAGTCGCGGTCGGATACGCCGTCGAGGCTGTTCATCGCAATGCCGTTCATGTGCAGTGCGTCGGCCACCATGCGCCGATCCGTAGGATAGGTGGTGCCGGCCAGTGCACAGCTGCCCAGCGGTGAGCAATTCATCCGCTTTTCCGCGTCGGCAATCCGCCCCAGATCGCGCAGCAGCATCATCGCGTAGGCCATGAGCTGATGGCCGAATGTGATCGGCTGCGCACGCTGCAGATGCGTATAGCCCGGTAGAATCGTTGCTTTGTTCGCTTCGGCCTGCGTAAGCAGCTCATGAATCAATGCGCGCACCAGTGCCGAAATTTCGGCGCACTCATCGCGCAGATAGAGCCGAATATCCAGCGCCACCTGATCGTTGCGGCTGCGCGCAGTGTGCAGCCGCTTGCCCACGTCGCCGATGCGGCGCGTGAGCTCTGCTTCCACAAACATATGAATATCTTCGGCCGCGGGATCAATCGCAATGGTCCCGTTCTCCAGATCGGTTCGAATTTGCGCCAGCGTATCAATAATCAGATCGGCGTCCGGCTGCGGAATGATTCCCTGCGCGCCCAACATCGCCGCGTGTGCCATCGAACCTGCAATGTCTTGCCGGAACATCCGACTGTCAAAATGAATGGAAGAATTGAAGTCATCGGCCACCGTGTCCAGTGTTTTGGCAAAGCGTCCCGCCCACATTTTTTCCATGAAAACATTCTCCTTTCGCATACTTCGCAATATAACAACAGGTGGGGCTGCCCCGCAAAGACAAATTTGCACCGCTCCCCCGCCTTTTCCGCCAAAGAAAAGCCGCCACCGGCAGTGGCCGATGAAGCGTTTTGCTCCACCTGCGCTTTTCCCCGCGGGAGACGGCGCTGTGCAAAAATGCCTTTTGCGCGACAGTCCCACGCCTTTCGGTATGTTTGAATTACTTGCGGCCGTTCTTCTGGTCGATTTTGGCCTTCACTTTCACCGGGAGGCTGAACAGGTTAATGAAGCCCGTTGCATCCGCCTGATTATACACATGATCCTCGTCAAAGGTCGCAATTTCGGGATCATAGAGCGAATACGGCGAGGTCACGCCCGCGTCGATGATGTTGCCCTTATAGAGCTTGAGCTTCACATCGCCGGTCACGGTTTCCTGCGTTTTGTCTACGAATGCGGAAAGCGCTTCGCGCAGCGGCGTATACCACTGACCAAAATAGACCATCTCGCCGAACTTCACGCTCACGACCTGCTTATAATGGTAGGTTTCGCGGTCGAGGCAAAGCTCCTCCAGTTTGTTGTGCGCCGCATAGAGGATGGTGCCGCCAGGAGTTTCATACACGCCGCGGCACTTCATGCCCACGAGCCGGTTTTCGACCATATCAATCAGACCAATGCCATTCTCGCCGCCGAGTTTATTCAGCTTTTCGATCATGGTCACACCGTCCATTTTTTCGCCGTCCAACGCAACCGGCACACCCTTCTCAAAGCTGAGCGTAATATAGGTGGGCTGATCGGGCGCGTCCATCGGCGAGACGCCCAGCTCCAAGAAGCCCGGCTTCTCGTACTGCGGCTCATTGGCCGGATCTTCCAGATCCAGACCTTCGTGCGACAGGTGCCACAGGTTTTTATCTTTGGAATAATTGGTTTCGCGGCTGATCTTCAACGGCACATCATGCGCCTCAGCATATTCGATTTCCTCTTCGCGGGACTTGATCGTCCACTCCCGCCACGGTGCGATAATCGGCATATCCGGCGCAAACGCCCAAATCGCCTGCTCAAAACGCACCTGATCGTTGCCCTTGCCGGTGCAGCCGTGGCAAATCGCATCGGCGCCCTCTTTTTTCGCAATTTCAACCATCCGCTTCGCAATGACCGGCCGCGCAAACGAGGTGCCCAGCAGATACTTGTTTTCATATTTCGCATCGGCTTTGAGCGTGGGCCAGATGCAATCCTCAACGAATTCCTTCCGCAGGTCTTCGATGTAGAGCTTGGAAGCACCGGTTTTCAGCGCCTTTTCCTCCAGGCCGTCCAACTCAGACTCCTGCCCCACATCCGCCGATACCGCGATCACTTCGCAATTGTTATAGTTTTCCTTGAGCCACGGAATAATCACC
>CAKUME010000014.1 GCA_934667575.1 uncultured Eubacteriales bacterium
GCTTTGGGGCGGTGTTTTTTGCTGCGCGAATAACGGAGGCATGCGTCCCGGCTCCGCCGGCGCAAACGGGCAGGAAAACAGGGCAAAGCGATCGAAAATCACCAAAACCCGTGCGGCGGGGGCAGTAAAATTGCGTGGGGTGCTGTTTTTTGCAAACGGTATTGACAAATCCCGCGCCGCATGATATCATTAAAACTACAAATAAAAGATAGAGGTGCGCCGGGCCAAGAGTAGACGGTTTTGCGATCGCTTTCGCCAAAGCGAAAACCGCCCAAAGGGGCAGGCGCCGAAGACAGCCGCGGGCGAAACGGTTGGTCTGGCAGCCGGAACAACATCCGCGCTGCTGTCGCAGCAATGCGGAGAGCTATCAGCCGGAACCCGGAATGGAGCGCGTCGTTTTTGGCGGGCGCTTGCGTTGGATGAGGAAGGATAGTTGCATTGTAGCGGCTATCCTTTTTTTGATGAATTTTTGCCGCGCAGGCGGGACACAAAGAAAGGCGGGTCGTTTACTATGAAAAACACCATTTTTCGCGGTGCAGCCACCGCGATCATCACCCCTATGACGGCGGAGGGCGTGGACTACACGCGCTACGGCGCACTGATTGACTGGCAGATCGCCCAGGGCATTGACGCCATTGTGGCGGCGGGCACCACGGGCGAGGGCTCCACGCTGACCGACGAGGAGCACCGCGCGGTGCTCAAGTTCACGGTGGACCGCGTGGCCGGGCGCGTGCCGGTGATTGCGGGCACCGGTTCCAACGACACGGCGTATGCGCTGGATCTCACGCGCTATGCGTGCGAAATTGGGGCCGACGCGATGCTGGTGGTCACGCCCTATTACAACAAGGCCACGCAAAAGGGGCTGATCCGCACGTTCACCGCCATTGCCGACGCGAGCACGAAGCCGCTGATCCTCTATAACGTGCCGAGCCGCACGGGCTGCAATATTTTGCCCGCCACGTGCGCCGAGTTGGCCGAGCACCCGAACATTGCGGCGATTAAGGAAGCGAGCGGCAGTATTTCGCAAATTGCGGAAACGGCGGCGCTGGTGCGCGGCAAAATGGATATCTATTCCGGCAACGACGATCAGATCGTGCCCATTTTGTCGCTGGGCGGCGCGGGCGTGATCTCGGTGCTGTCGAACCTGCTGCCGGCGCAGACGGCGGAGCTGTGCGCGCGGTTTTTCCGCGGCGACGCGGCGGGCAGCGCGCAGATGCAGCTCGATTTGCTGCCGCTGATCCACGCGCTGTTCTGCGAAGTGAACCCGATTCCGGTCAAGGCGGCGATGGCGGCCATGGGCTGGTGCGAAAATTATCTGCGCCTGCCGCTCACGCCGATGGAACCGGCGCACGAGGCCGACCTGCGCGCCAAAATGGCGGCTGCCGGCATTCAAATTTGAACCCGAGGAACGGAGGAAGGCCAAGATGAACATTTTGATTCACGGTGCGGCCGGGCGCATGGGGCACGCGGTGGCGGCGCTGGCGCTGGCCGGCGCCCACGGTGTGACCGGCGCGATCGGGGTGGACGCGCGCGGCGAATGCGCGGGCATTGCGTGTGTGCGCAGCCTGGATGAGGTGCGCGACGCGCCCGACTGCATCGTCGATTTTTCGAACCCGGCCGCGCTCGACGGGCTGCTGCACTATGCGCTTGCGGAGCGCGTGCCGGTGGTGATCGCGACCACGGGCTTTTCCGAGAGCGAATTGCAGCGCATTGCGGCGGCGGCCAACGAGATTCCGGTGTTCCGCTCGGCGAATATGTCGCTGGGCGTGGCGCTGCTCACCGAGCTGGTCAAGCAGGCGGCGCGCACGATGGCGGGCGAGATCGAAATTGTGGAGGCGCACCACGACCGCAAGCTGGACGCGCCCAGCGGCACCGCCAAGCTGCTGGTGCAGGCGGTGCAGTCGGTGCGCCCCGTGGCCTATCCGGTCTACGGCCGGTCGGGCATGGGCAAGCGCACTCCGGATGAGATCGGCGTGCACGCGATCCGCATGGGCAGCATTGTGGGCATGCACGAGGTGATGATCGGCACCGACAGCGAAACGATCACGATCAAGCACGAAGCGCACGACCGCAGCCTGTTTGCCGACGGCGCGCTGGCGGCCGCGGCGTTTCTCATCCGGCAGCCCGCCGGGCTTTACGACATGAGCGATTTAGTCAAAAATTCACAGTAAAAACGGCCCGATTCATTTTTTTTACGGATATCGATTCCCCGAAAGGATGTGCATTATGATTAAGGCAGTAAAATTCGGCGGCAGCTCGCTCGCCGACGCAAATCAGATCCGCAAGGCGGCGGCGATCATTCAAAGCGACCCCGCGCGGCGTTATGTGGTGGTGTCGGCGCCGGGCAAGCGCAATGCGCGCGACGTGAAAGTGACCGATCTGCTGCTCGAATGCTACCGCCTGTCGAAAGCGGGCGAATCCATCGACCGGCCGTTCGACATCATCGAGGAGCGCTACCGTGTGATCGCGGCCGAGCTGGGCGTGGAGCTGGATCTGGAGCCGGAATTTGCCAAAATCCGCACCGCGATCATCAACTACGCGGGCAGCGATTATGTGGCGAGCCGCGGCGAATATCTGAACGCGCGGGTGATGGCGAAATTCCTCGGATTTCCGTTTATTGACGCGGAAGACGGCATTTTCTTCCGTGAGGACGGCCGGCTCGACGCGGAGCGCACCAATCGGGTGCTCGGCGAGCTGCTGCGCGGCGTGGATCACGCCGTGATCCCGGGTTTTTACGGTTCCATGCCCAACGGCACCATCCGCACGTTCTCGCGCGGCGGGTCGGACATTACCGGTTCCATTGCGGCGCGCGCGGTGGGCGCGCAGCTTTATGAAAACTGGACGGATGTGTCCGGCATGCTCATGGCCGACCCGCGCTGCGTGCGCGACCCGAAGCCGATCGCGCGCATTACCTACCGCGAACTGCGCGAGCTTTCGTATATGGGGGCGAGCGTGATGCACGAGGACGCGATTTTTCCGGTGCGCGTGGCGGGCATTCCGATCAACATTCGCAACACCAACCGGCCCGAGGACCCGGGCACGATGATCGTGCCGGAGGAGGACACCCCGGCCGACGGCGTGATCACCGGCGTGGCGGGCAAGGTCGGGTTTATGTCGGTGAACATCGACAAGGCGATGATGAACGCGGAGCTGGGCTTTGGGCGGCGTGTGCTCGAGGCGTTTGAGGATCGGGGCATCAGCTTTGAGCACCTGCCTTCGGGCATCGACACCATGTCGGTGGTGGTGAACAAGGCGGACGTGGCGCCGCAGCTCGACCGCATTTTGGCCGACCTGCGCCACAGCGTGAATCCCGACACCGTGGCGGTGCACGAGGGCCTGGCGCTGATCGCGGTGGTGGGCCGCGGCATGATCCAGGCGCCCGGCTCGGCGGCGCGGGTGTTTTCGGCGCTGGCGCGCAGCGGCATCAACATTCGCATGATCGACCAGGGCTCGAGCGAGCTGAGCATCATCGTGGGGGTGAACGAGCAGGACTATGAGCAGGCGCTGCAGGCCATCTACGAGGAATTTGCCGATGACGACGGAAAGGGAAATGCGGTATGATTTGTGCGAATATTACACGGAATGAGACGGGCGCGCTTTGCTTTGGCGGCGCCGATGTGGCCGAGCTGGTGCGCAAATACGGCTCGCCGCTCTATCTGATGGACGAATCGCGCATTCGGGAGCGCTGCCGGGTGTATATGCAGGCGATGAAGGCGGCGTTCGGGTCCGACGCGCTGCCGCTCTATGCGGGCAAGGCGGCGGCGTTTATGCACATGTATCGCATTATGCGCGACGAGGGGCTCGGCGTGGATGTGGTGTCCGGCGGCGAAATTTTTACGGCGCACGAGGCGGGGTTTCCGATGGAGCGCGCCTATTTTCACAGCAACAACAAAACCGACGCCGACATTGCGTTTGCCATGGAATGCGGCGTGGGGCGCTTTGTGGTGGACAACACGGAGGAGCTGGCGGCCATTGACCGCATTGCGGGCGAGCAGGGCAAGGTGCAGGCGATTTTGCTGCGCCTGACCCCGGGCATTGACCCGCACACCTATGAAGCGGTGGCCACGGGCAAGGTGGATTCCAAGTTCGGCTCGGCGATTGAAACCGGGCAGGCGGCCGAAATCACCCGGCAGGCGCTCGCATGCAAAAATGTTGCATTAACGGGCTTTCACTGCCACGTGGGCTCGCAGGTGTTCGATTCGGACGTGTATCTGCGCGCGTCGGAGATCATGCTGCAATTTTGCGCCGACATGCGCGCGCAGCTCGGCTACACGGCGCAGGAGCTCGATTTGGGCGGCGGCTACGGCGTGCGCTATGTGGAAAGCGACCCGCACATTGACATTGCGGCGAACATTGCGCAGGTGGGCGCGGCCATTCGCGCCCAGTGCGCCAAGCTGGAGCTGCCGGTTCCGGCCATCCGCATGGAGCCGGGGCGCAGCATTGTGGCCGACGCGGGCATGACGGTGTACACCGTGGGCACGGTGAAGCGCATTCCCGGCTACAAAAACTATGTGTCGGTGGACGGCGGCATGACGGACAATCCGCGCTTTGCGCTTTATAAATCGGCCTACACGGTGCTGCCGGTGGCGCAGCCCGCCGGGCCGGAGATGGAATGCTCGGTGGTGGGGCGCTGCTGCGAAAGCGGCGACATCATTCAGGAGCACGTTCGGCTGCCGGAGTCGATTCACCGCGGCGACCTGATCGCGGTGGCCACCACGGGCGCCTACAACTATTCGATGGCGTCGAACTACAACCGCGTGGCGCGCCTGCCGATCGTGATGCTGCGCGACGGCGCGGACCGGATGGTGGTGCGCCGCGAGAGCCTGGCCGATCTGGTGCGCAACGATCTGTAACGGGATCCGGGAAAAATCCGCGGAGCAATTATCATATATTATAAAAAAAGCAAAAGCGGGGCACGCCCCGATCACGGAGGAGCGATGATATGAAATTCACAAAAATGCAGGGGATCGGAAACGATTACATTTACTTTGACTGCACCGCGCAGCCGGTGGAGCACCCGGAGGAGCTCGCGGTGAAGCTCTCCGACCGGCATTTTGGCGTGGGCGGCGACGGAATTGTGCTGATCCTGCCCTCGGCGTGCGCGGATTTTCGGATGCGGATGTTCAACGCGGACGGCAGCGAGGGCAAAATGTGCGGCAACGCGAGCCGGTGCATTGGCAAATATGTGTTTGAGCGCGGGCTGACCGACCGCACCGATCTCACGCTCGAAACCCTGAGCGGCGTGAAGCACCTGCATTTGACGGTGGAAAACGGCAAAGTGGCTCGCGTGGCGGTCGATATGGGCCGCGCGGACTTTGCGGCCGACCGCGTGCCGGTGATTTTTAACGAGGACGAGGTGGTGGAAGCGCCGTTCACCGTGAACGGCACCGAGTGGAGGATCACCTGCGTGTCGATGGGCAATCCGCACTGCGTGATCTTCTGCGACGATCCGGCGGCGCTCAAGCTCGAGGAGATCGGCCCCATGTTTGAGCACGCGCCGATTTTTCCGGAGCGCATCAACACGGAATTTGTGCGTTTGCGCGACGCGCACACGCTGGAAATGCGTGTGTGGGAGCGCGGCAGCGGCGAAACCATGGCGTGCGGCACGGGGGCGTGCGCGAGCGCGGCGGCGGCGGTGCGCACGGGGCGCTGCGCGGCGGATGAATGGATCACGGTGAAGCTGCGCGGCGGCGACCTGCGGGTGCGCGTGGCGCAGGACGGCGGCGTGACCATGGAGGGTCCGGCGGAATTTGTGTTCGACGGCGAGTTCTGATCCCCCGGCCGCGCGGGGCACATGAGCGGATAAAATGAGATCGGTTTGCAATGGGAGGGCGAGAGCATGAGCAAGATCAATGGCAACTATCGGGCGCTTTCGGACAATTATCTGTTTTCGGAGATTGCCCGGCGCGTGAATGAATATACGGCGGCGCATCCGGACGCGCCGGTGATTCGGATGGGCATTGGCGATGTGACGCGGCCGCTGTGCGCGGCGGTGACGAACGCCATGGCGGCGGCGGTGGCCGAAATGGGCTGCGCGGCCACGTTTCACGGCTACGGCGACGAGCAGGGCTACGGCTTTTTGCGCGACGCACTGGTGCAGTACTATCAAAAATTCGGCGTGACGCTGAACGCGAACGAGATTTTTGTTTCCGACGGCGCAAAAAGCGACCTGGGCAACATTCTCGATCTGTTTTCGGCGGACAACACGGTGCTGATCCCCGACCCGGTGTGTCCGGTGTATGTGGACACCAACACGATGGACGGCCGCAAAATCGAGTTTTTGCGCGCGGACGAATCCAACGGCTTTTTGCCGATGCCGAACCCGGCGCAGCACGCGGATTTGATCTATATTTGTTCGCCGAACAATCCCACGGGCGCGGCCTATTCGCGGGCGCAGCTGGCGGAGTGGGTGGCCTATGCGCGCGCGCAGGACGCGGTGATTTTGTTCGATTCGGCGTATGAGGCGTTCATCACCGATCCGGAGCTGCCGCATTCGATTTTTGAGGTGGACGGCGCGGCGGAGTGCGCGATCGAATTTTGCTCGCTTTCCAAAACGGCGGGCTTCACGGGCACGCGCTGCGGCTACACGGTGGTGCCGCAGGCGCTCCGGCGCGAAGGCATGGCGCTGAACGCGATGTGGCGCCGCCGCCAGACCACCAAGTTCAACGGCGTGGCGTATGTGGTGCAGCGCGGCGCGGCGGCGGTGTTCACGCCCGAGGGCCAGCAGGAAACGCGCGAAAACATCCGGTATTATCAGGAAAATGCGCGCATCATCACCACCGCGCTGGAGGAATGCGGCGTGCGCTATTTTGGCGGCAAAAATTCGCCGTATGTGTGGATGAAGTGCCCGCAGGGCATGGATTCGTGGGCGTTTTTTGACCGGCTGCTCACGCAGGCCAACGTGGTGGGCACGCCGGGCGCGGGCTTTGGCGCAAACGGAACGCAGTTTTTCCGCCTGACCGCGTTTTCGACGCACGAAAACACCGCCGAAGCCATGCGGCGCATGAAGGCGCTGCTGGGCTAACCGGGGCGCATTTTTCAAAAAAATACAGCATCCCATTTGCTTTTCCGAACATTCGGTGGAGCGAATGGGATTTTTTTATGGGGCGGGCGGATCCATACGCGCGCCGAAATTTTTTTGAGAAAAATCAAAAAAATTTGAAAAAACGTGTCCCTTTTTTCTCAATTCGGTTGTTATATAAAATGAAGAGCAAAACAAAGCCCTGCGCTGCACCCACTCCTCAACGGAGCAGCGCAGGCGGGCGGGCGTGCCGCCCAAACACAAAAGTGCCGAAATTTTGGATGTTCCGGCACAAAAAAACAGCATTGACATATGAAAAGATTCCTGTAAAAATGCGGAACAGGGCTTGACAAAAGCTTCTTGATTCTGATACAATAATAATGAACAGAGGAGCATTCGCTTTATATAAAATAACTTCTCGACGGATCTCTTGCACAAAGCGACGGCTCCTTGCAAAGGAGGAGAGTCCCATGCAGATGTGAGCGAGGTTTCCCGGCAGGATGTTCGGTTCCCCACTTTAAAACAATAATGAGGAAGTGACAAAAATCATGCAAGGAAAAATCAAAAAGCATATTCGGCGGGTGTTGGCGTTTGTGGTTGCATTGGCCTGTGTAGTAGGCATCTCCGCTCAACATCCAATAGCAATGGCGGATGAAATATTTGAAGGCTACCGCTTAAAGTGGCATGACAATTCTGAGGGTTATGTGCGCATTTCTTGGTTTGACAGTTCCATGACCAACAGCGCGCTCAAGGCGGCCATTCCGCAAGCGTTCAGTATGTGGTCGGCTGCGACGGACTACGGCGTAACCGGAACACATGGCAGTTCCGGTGCGTTGGGATTCAATGTTTCCGATGCGTCCGGATGGAAAGTATTTGTTCCAAATGATCCTTATCATTATGTGCTTGCCGTAACGGTACCGTATGATACCAATGGAACGCAAATTAAGGCAACTAATGTGGCATCCACGACCAAGATTATCCGCAGTGCATTGATTTTATTCAGCCCACACTATAACTTCAGTTCATTTACTTCCACCGAATTGAAGCTGCTGGTAGGGCACGAGTTGGGGCATGTAATGGGTTTTGGGCATGTGTCCAGTGGAACCTCGGTGATGCGTACACCACTGTCGAATGCCTCATCGGTTTCCAGTTATGACAAGAATTGTTATGTTCAAAAGTATGGCCATCCGTCTTAATTATATTTAAATGGGAGGTTTTTCATATGAAAAAGCGACTGATTCTTTTGGCGGTGTTTGTGCTGGCGCTTGGTCTGTGCTGCACCGGATGCCAGCGGGCATCGGCGGCGACCCTCACCGAAGCGCAGATTGAGCAAATGCGCACGGAATATCCGCTTTGGAAAAATTCCGGGCTGGCGGACATGGAATACCGCTATCAAACCTTTGCCGAGCTGCCGAATGCCGAGGTGACGCCCACGGTGATTCGGGCGACCATTACCGGAGATTGGAAAACGGAAACGGTGCGTGCGGAGCTGATCCCGGGGCGCAGCGCGGATGTGACCGGCTATTTTTTGCCGGTGCGCGTGAATGAGACCATTTGGAAAGGCGACGGCTACGGCGGCGAAAAAGAACTGAATTTGTTCTTTGGCTCCGACATGATGTTTTCGCCCGACCCCGAAATGTTCCAAACCGGGCGCGAGCTGGTGCTGCTGGTCTTTGAGCCGGATGCGGAAACCCCCTATACCACGCCGAATCAGTACACGGCCAATGTGGATCATATGCTGTATGTAACGGAGGACGGCGCGCTGATCAATGCGGGCTATGCGCCCTATATGAACGAAGCAAACGGGATGTCGCTCGACGGCTTTCGGGCGCTGGTGAAGCAGACGTTCGGCAAATAACGGGCTGCAAACATTTTTTGAGGCGGGCGGGGCGGTGTGCTCCGCCTGCTTTTGAACCAATGAAAGGGTGACGTAGGATGAAAAACAAACGAATCAACGGGCTGATTGGTGTGCTGGTCAGCGCGGCGGTCGTGGCGGCGGTCGTGGTGGGCGTGGTGCTCCGCAACCGCAGCCAGCCGCTCTCGTCGGGCGAAATTGACGCGCTGCGCACGAAATATCCGCAGTATTCCACCACGATCATCGATACCATGGGCGACTGCGATCGGCTGGCGAATTTGCCTAAGAAGCTGCCGCAGGTTTCGCTGGTGCGCGTGACGCGGCTGGCGGGCGAGCCCGCCGCGGGCAGCGAGGGACGTGTGCTCGTGCCAGTGCGCGTGGACGAGGTGCTTTATCGCAGCGCCCAAGCGGGCGATGCACTGAGCGGCAAAACGGATTCCTGCACGTTGGCGGTGGCCGATGCGGCGCAGTTCCCAGAAGGCAGCTATGTGCTGGCGGTGCAGGTGGTGCCCGCAAACGATTTGCAGCTGGCTGCCGACACGCGCGGCGGCATGTATGTGACCGATTCGGGCCGTGTGATCACCATGGATGGATCGGCGGAGCTGTTTTTGCAGCCGTACAACGGAAGCACATTGAAGCAGTTCCGCGCGGCGGTCCAAAAAGAGATGGGCGCGAACAAGTAAGGCAAGCAAAAAGCAAAATTCCCCGCATTCGTGCCGGAGCAGCACGGACGCGGGGAAAATTTTTTTATTCGGCATCGCGGGGGGCGGCGCCGTCGCTTTCGGCGGCCGGCGGAGCGGTCGGCGCGGCGCGGAGCGCGTCGTCGTCAAAAAAGCGGTCGGCGCGCCCGGGCTGCGGGTCGTCGAGCGGCTTTTGGTGCGGGCCGGGCTGCCACGTCATGGCGATCACGGGCGAAAACAGCTTTTGCACGCGGGCGGTCACATAGTCGGAATCGAGCTTGCCGAGCGCCGCGCCGATCACGGGCACGTTCTCGAGCCCATTGGTGAAGCAGCTCCAGTTGCGGAGCACGAGCGCGTCGCCGGGCAGCTCCGATTGGCGCAGCGTGACCGCGCCTGGCGCAAAGTAGAACCGCAGCAGGCGCGAGGACGGCATCTCCAGAAAGTCGAGGCGGAGCTTGAGCACAAAGCGGCCGTTTTCGTCGCGCGCCACCGCACCGCACGCCGCCACGCGGTAGGGCTCGCCGTGAAAGCGCAGCTCGCTGATCGCGGGCACCTGGAATCCGACCGCAAAGCGATGGGTCTCGTCGGATTCCGTGTATTCCACAAAGAATTCGCCGTCGATCACCTGAAAGCGCACGAACTGGAGGCCGGAGGTGTAGTTGTTTTGAATGCCTTGCAGCACCACCGGGAACAGCCCGGTGGACGCGGCGCAGGGGTCCTGCGTGACGAGCGTGCGGCCGCTGAGCGAGCGGCAGAGCGGCGGCAGCGCAAACGCGCGGAACAGCCGGCGCATCGGCGCATGGTAGTAGCGCGAAAACGAGCGGATGTCGGCCTGAAGCTTGGCGTATTCAATGGGCCGGTCGGGCAGCGGGCCGCCAAAATCGCCGGAAAAGGCCTCGAGCGTGCGCGCAAAAAACGCGTTCGACTGGAACATATCGGCATTGCCTGCGTTGGCGACCACCACGATCTCGTTGTTGCGGAAGCCGAGCGCATTTTGGCCGAGCATGCCGTTGAAGAGGAACGAGTCGGTGTCGCGGCCGCACCAGATCTGAAAGCCGTAGTTGAACGCACCGTAGGACGCGGGGGCCTCCACCTGCGTGTGGGCGGCCTGCGCGAGGTAATCGGCGGGAATGAGCTGCACGCCGTTCCAGGAGCCGTTTTGGAGCACGAGCTGGGCGAGCTTGGCAAAATCCTCGGGGCAAAGGTAGAGCCCCCAGCCGCCGCGATCGATGCCGCTGGGACATTTTTCCCAAAAATAATTGCGGATGCCGAGCGGTTCAAACAGGCGCGGGCGCAGATATTCGCTGAGCGGTTCGCCGCTGAGCTCCTGCACGAGCACCGAGAGCAGGTAGGTGTTGAGGCTGTTGTAGCGGAAGAGCTTGCCCGGCTCGCGATAAAGCGCCGAGTTGAGGCAGCCGCGCACCCAGTCGCGTTCTGCCATGGCTTCGGCCTCGTTGAACACAATGCCGCTGGTCATGGTGAGCAGGTGGCGCACGGTGAGCTCGCCGAGCTTGATGCGCGCAAGCGGCGGCACGCTGTGGGTGAGCAGCGGCAGCACCTTGGAATCGAGGGTGAGCTTGTTTTCGCCGATGAGCATGCCAATGGCCATCGAGGTGACGCTTTTGCATGCGGAAAACGTGTATTTCCAGGTGCCGGGCTCCTGCGCGCCGAACGCGGCCTGCGCGATCACGCGCCCGTGCCGCAGAACCATCACCTGATGGATCGCAATTTGCGGATCGCCGGCGAGCGCGTTCAGGTAGCGGCGCACCAGCGCGGAGGGCACGCCCTGCGATTCCGGCGTGGCGCGCGGAAACGGCTGCAAAATGGGCATGGGGCGAAACGCAGGCTTTTGCGGCTGCACCGGCAGCGCGGGCGCGGTGGCGTGGTGCGGGTCGGCCAAGCTGCCGATCAGCGCGAGGGTACGGTTGACCGAAGAAAAATTCATGGCGCGAACACGTCCTTTCCGTGTGAAAATGCAGTAAAAAATTATTCGGCGGGGCGGGGGGCAAACGGGCTGCGCAGCTCCAGGCGGGGCTGCGGCGTGATGCCAAAGCGCGCGAGGTATGCGTAGGCGGCGCGCACCACCTGCGGGTCGGCCACGGCGTCGGGGCGATGGGCGTCGCAGCCGATGATCGCGGGCGCGCCCACCTCGCCCACCAGTGCCCAAAAACGGTCGTGCGGGTAGTGGCGGCCCTCGGCGAAGCCCAGCAGGTTCAGCTCCAGCGGGATGCGGCGCTTTTTGGCAAACTCCACCAGCGGACGCATGCGGCGCACATAGATCGCGTCGGGGCCGGTGTAGTGGATGAGGTCGGGGTGCGCCAGATAGCTGAAGCAGCCGGTGGACAGCCCCTCGAGCACCTGCGC
>CAKUME010000015.1 GCA_934667575.1 uncultured Eubacteriales bacterium
TCGTTGCGGCGCTCCCGGCTGCGCAGGTGCTTTCTTATGGGTTGTTTTACAAAATACAGATTCAAAAGGACGGCTTCTATTGCCGCACCAATCCTTTCAACGGATGCTATTACCGTTACAGCGACATCACGGACTGCCGTTTGATCGAGACGCAGAAAAAGTTCGGCTCCGTGTATCAAAAAGGCGTCCGCGAGACGCATTATTTTTACTACCTGCAATTTATCGATCGGGCGCACCAAACGCGCCGGATTCCCTACGACAAATCGCTGTTCGAGGGAGAAATCAACGAGCTGGTTGCCCGAATGGAACGGGCACATCGCGATGAGAACGAAGCAGTGCCGCCGGAAGAATATTGATCCCGCGACGCATAGACGTGGCCCAAAATCCACGCAGCAATATGTCCCCTCCATGCCGGACATCCGGTATGGAGGGGACATATCACTTTTTTCAGTCCGGCGGGTGCTCCGTTGTGTCGGACTATTTCTTTTCAAACTCTTTGCCGTTGATGAGATAATCAATCGACACGTTAAAATAGTCGGACATGCTTTTCAGCAGCTGAATGTCCGGATTGCGCTTGCCGTTCTCGTAATACGAAAGGGATTCGCGGCTGATGTTTAAATCCATGGCAACCTTTAACTGGTTTAATTTGCGTTCTTTTCTTATTTTTCTCAAACCGATTAGCACAGTAAAATTCTCCCACAAAAATGGATTTTTATCTTGACATTATTATATCTGCTTGTTATACTATAAATGTAACGATATGTTACATTACAAAACGGCGCATATTTGAATGGACGCACGCGGCGGTTTGAGAAGTAATCGAAATGCGGAAATGCTTATGAAACTTTGAAGGATGGTGGATATTATGAAAACGATTGAATGGATGTGCACTCACTGTGGAAGAAAAGTGCCACAGTCGGAAATTTCGGGTCGGCCGGATCCAGGGCGCTGCCCACGCAGGCCCAATGGGGGACCGCACGTTTGGGTCAAAAACCGTACCTGGGGTTCCTAATTGACAAGGGGGGCAGGTCGCTTATGACTTTTTGCGAAATTGTGACCAAGCTTTATGAGAAGCTAAAAGCGGACTATGAAGAAAAGCAAAAACGCATTCAGGAATACTATATGCGGTATAGTCGTTTAAGCGACGAAGCTTTATTCCAGCGCTTTAAGACCGGGTCGGAAGTGCAGCGTGCTGCGTGTGCGAAATTGCTCAGGGAACGCGGCTATGGCCATTCCGACGACTGAATTGTGAAATGTGCGTTCGTTCGAGGGGAAATTTAAATTCAGTATGTGCCGCAAATGCAAAAAGCAGATGATATGCTCCAAGCAAACAAAGCCGTTCTCCCATTTGCAATGATTTGTGCAAATGAAGAACGGCTTTGGGTTTGCCGATTCCTTGAAAAAAACCGGCCCATACCGGTTTATTTTCATTTTATGATGGCACCGCGCGGGCGGCTATGCTATAATAGAATGGGAAGAAACGGAGTAGGGCCATTCGAGCGGGCAGCACCCGCCCGGGATAGGGAGGAATCGAAAAATGTTCACCTGGATTCAAAACATGGATTGGGCCGCGCTGCACTGGATTCACGGTGCGCTGCGCTGCCCGCTGCTGGACGCAGCGATGCCTTGGGTGACGGCGCTGGGCAACGGGGGCGCGGTGTGGCTGCTCACGGCGGCCGTGCTGATGGTTTCGCATCGATACCGCCGCTGGGGCTTGCTGCTGCTTGCGGCGCTGGCAGCGGGCGCGGCGCTCGGCAGCGGCGTGCTCAAGCCGTTGATTGCGCGGGCGCGCCCCTGCTGGCAGGAGCCGGTGCCCATGCTCATCGGGGTGCCTCAGGATTTTTCGTTTCCGTCGGGCCACACATTGGCCTCGGCAACCGGCGTAACGGTGCTCACGGCGGCGAACCGGCGGCTCGGCTGGGCAGCCATACCGCTGGCGGTGCTGATCGCGTTTTCGCGGTTATATCTGTTTGTGCATTTTCCGTCGGACGTGTGCGCGGGCGCGGTGCTGGGCGCTGCAATGGGGGCGGCCGCGCTGGGCGTAAATCGCAAAATTGAGCGGCGCGGCGCGGGAAAAGCGTCAATTTAAGGAACGCAAAGCGCGAAAAAAGCCGATATCTCAAAATAAAATTAAAAAGCGCTTTACATTTGAAGAAAAATATGCTATATTAAGTTTGCGACACAGTTTCATCATGCTCTGGGCAGGTATTCGTTTTTGGTAAAAACGGATGCCTTGATTTTCATTCCCTGTTTGGAGTGAACTGTGTCGCAGCTGAATCGGGCGACGTTTTTCGGTGCGTAGCTTGTGCTACGCACTTTTTTGTTATCCGGCAAAAGGAGATGAGTCCCATTCAAGGGAGCAAAGCCTTGCCGGACCCCGCCGGGCCCGCGCAGAAACGGTGCGGCGCATTGACATCTTTGGTGCGGCGTGATAAAATGAAAAAAACCACTCGGGCGCTGAAGGGAGACAATCAAAAATGAGAGAGATCCAGTGGGAGAAAGAAGAGATCATGAAATGGGACCTGCGCCCGATATTCGCATCCGATGACGCATGGAACGCGGTGCTGGCGCACATGCAGGGGCAGGCGCAAAAGCTCGCCAAAATGCGCGGCAGCGCGGCGGCCACGGCCTCCATGCTCGAAAAAACGGCGGCGCTGTGGCAGTCGATTCAACTGGATTACGGCGATTTGTATGTATACGCCCGCAGCAGGTTCGATGAAAATATGGCCGACACGGCGTCCAAGGTGCGGCTGGAACGGCTCGAAAACGCGATGGCGGCCATCCGCGAGCAGCTGGCTTTTTTGGTGCCGGAGATGATGCAGCACACGCCCGCCGAGTTCGAACGGTTCTGCCTTCAGGTGCCCAAGCTGCGTGTGTATGGCCAAAAGGCCGCCGACCTGTTTGCGCAAAAAAAACATGTGCTGCCGCAGGAGCAGGAAGCGCTGCTGGTGCGCATGGACGATTTGGGCGAATCGTTCACCAAAATTTTTGAGGACCTCACGGTGAATGAGATGGATTTTCCGGCGGTGCTGGGGCCGGACGGTCAGGCGGTGCAGGTGAGCGAGGCGGGCTACGGCGCGGCAATGCAGAACCCGGACCGGCCGTTTCGGATGCGGTATTGGAAGATGATGCTCGGCGCATATTGGGCCAAGCGCCGCACGCTGGCTTCGTGCTATGCGGGCTCGGTGAAAAAAGATGTGTATACCGCACGGGCGCACAAATATTCTTCCGCCCTGGAGCAGGCGTTGGCAGAAAATTTTATTCCGCCGGAGGTGTACGCCAATCTGGTGACCGCGGTGCGCGAAAACGTGGCGCCGCTGCATGAATATGTGGCCATGCGCCGCGCCGTGCTGAATGTGCCGGAGCTGCATTTTTACGATTTGTTCACGCCGCTGCGGCGCGGCGCGCAATGCAGCTACACCTACGCGCAGGCGCAGGCCATGGTGCTGGGCGCGGTGCGGCCGCTGGGCGACGAATACGGGCGGCTGATCCGCCGTGCGTTGGAGGCGCGGTGGATCGATGTGTTCCCCCGCCCCAACAAGCAGACCGGCGCCTATTCCACCGGTTCCTACCGCTCCGCGCCGCTGGTGATGATGAATTTTTCGGGCACGCTCGACGACGTGTTCACGCTGGCGCACGAGCTGGGCCATTCGATGCACACTTGGTACAGCAATCACAACCAGCCGCCGGTGTATGCGGAATACAGCATCTTTTGCGCCGAGGTGGCGTCCACGGTGAACGAGCTGCTGCTCTCGCACTTTATGTATGACGACGCGCAGTCCGACGAAGAGCGCGCGGATGTGCTCGACAAGCGCCTCACCGATCTGCGCTCCACGTTCTATCGCCAAACCATGTTTGCCGATTTTGAGCAGCAAACGCACCGCTGGGCGGAGCAGGGCACGCCGCTCACCGCCGACGCGCTTTGCGACTATTACGGGGAGCTCAACCGCATTTATTACGGCGACGCGCTCCGTGTGGATCCGGAGCTTTGCACCGAGTGGGCGCGCATTCCGCATTTTTACCGCGCGTTTTATGTGTATCAGTATGCAACAGGCATTTCGGCGGCGGCGGCCATCGTGCGGCGCATTCGCACCGAGGGCGAACCGGCGGTGCGGGATTATCTGCGCTTTTTGCGCGGAGGCAGCGCGCGGCACCCGATCGATTTGCTGCGCATTGCCGGCGTGGACATGGCCACCGATCAGCCGGTGCGTGCCACGGCTGCGCTTTTTGCCGACACGCTCGAGCAGCTGAAAACGCTGCGAATGCATGCCGCGCGTCCGAACGGAATGGGATGAAATGTGCGGATTCTATTGTTTTTTTTCGCGCAATATGCTATAATGCTTGTAATTCGCTTACCCGCGGAGCGCACTCAATGGCTTCGCGGGTAAAATACTGAGGTGGGGTTTTATGGAAAAACGAGAGAAATTTTCTTCCCGAATCGGATTCATCCTGATCTCGGCCGGCTGCGCCATCGGGTTGGGCAATGTGTATCGGTTCCCGATCACCACGGGTGCCTACGGCGGCGCGGTTTTTGTGCTGATCTATCTGGCGTTTCTGGTGCTGCTGGGCATTCCGGTGATGGCAAGCGAGTTGGCGGTGGGCCGCGGCAGCCAGCGCAGCGTGGCCACGTCGTTTGATGTGCTCGAAAAAAAGGGACAGAAATGGCACTGGATCAAATACATCGGCATCGCCGGCAACTATTTGCTGATGATGTTTTACACCACGATCGCCGGGTGGATGCTGATCTATTTTGTCAAGTATCTCGACGGTTCGATCTTGGGTAAACACGGCGGCGAGGAGCTGGGGCAGGTGTTCGGCGCAATGGTGGGCAACACCGGGCTGCAAATCGGCAGCACCTTTGCGGTAATCGCCATGTGCTTTGCCATTTGCTCGTTCGGGCTGCAAAAGGGCGTGGAGCGCATCACCAAGGTGATGATGGTGGCGCTGCTGGTGCTCATCACCGGGCTGGCGGTGTATTCCTGCACGCTGCCCGGCGCCAAAGAGGGCCTCAAGTTTTATCTGGTGCCGTCGCTGGCGCACCTCAAGGAGGCCGGCGTGTGGACGGTGATCTGCTCGGCGATGGGGCAGGCGTTTTTCACGCTGAGCATCGGCATTGGCGCGATTGCGATTTTTGGCAGCTACATTGCCAAAGACCGCAGCCTGCTGGGCGAGGCCTTCACGATCACCGGGCTCGACACGTTTGTTGCGCTGATGGCGGGGCTGATCATTTTTCCGGCGTGCTTCACCTATAACAACGGTGTGACCGCCAACGCGGGCACGGTGGGCGCCACGTTCCTGTTCACCACGCTGTCGAGCATTTTCAACAGCATGCCCGCCGGGCGACTGATTGGCGCGCTGTTCTTTCTGTTTATGATTTTTGCCGCGCTTTCCACGGTGATTGCGGTGTTTGAAAACATCACCTCGTTCTGGCTGGAGCTGACGCACCTCAAGCGTCTGCCGGTGGCGGTGATCAACATTGTGCTGCTGCTGGTGCTGTCGCTGCCGTGCATTTTCAGCCTCAATATCTGGAGCAACGTCACGGTGTTCGGCAAGAGCCTGATGGATTTGGAAGACTTTGTGGTGTCGAATCTCACGCTGCCGCTGGGCAGCCTGTTCTATGTGCTGTTCTGCACCTCGCGCTATGGCTGGGGCTGGGACCGCTACCTCGGCGAGCTGAATGCGGGCAAAGGCATGAAGCTGCCGCGCTGGATGCACCCCTATATGACCTATGTGCTGCCGCTGATTATCATTGTGGTGCTGGTGATCTCGGTGCTGTAAGAAAGGGCGTTGCGCCCCAAAAGAATGCCCGCGCGCCGGAGTGGATTGCTCCGGCGCGCGGGCGCTTTGTGTTGTGCGGCAATGTTGCGGCGGCCGCGTTTACGGCTTGCAGCGGCCGCAGGGCGAATAGCCGTCGGCCACAAGCGCGTCGTGGGTGCTGCGCACCGTCTTTTTGACCGACGCGTCGATCTTAGCGGCCTCGGGGCAGGTCGCGAGGTGGAACTTGTGGGTTTTGGTGTTCAAAATATAGGTCGTTTTCTTTGTCTGTGCCGACGCAGCAGCCGATGACGCGGCGGCCGACGATACGCTGCCGTCGGCAATGGTGCCGTCGGCATGGCTTTCGCCGGTGGCGTAGTCGATCGCCACGCCGGGCTGATTGTTATAGACAAACACATTATAGCACACGCCCTCGCCGTTGTCCTCGACCGACCAGGCTTCCATCTGCACGCCCGCGGCAACCGGATTGTCGCCCGCAAACAGCGGCGTGACCCGATAAAGCACATGGTTGCCGGTTTCTTTGATGTAGTCGGCCGCCATGTTTTCAAATGGCAGCATGCCAATCACGTTGAAGTAGCGCGTGCCGGTAATCAGGTTTTTGGCGTTGGCGTTTTCGGCGGTGAGCTGGTAGCCGATGAGGTGGCAGCGGTTATAGAGCGACTTGCCGTCCACAAAGTCGTATTTGGCCTGCCGCCAGCCGGAGGGCTTCACCGAGCCGATGTCGCCGCGCGCTTCGGTGGGCATCAGGTCTTTGCCGATGCAGGCAATCGCCTCGCCGCAGCGGCCCAGCGCGTCGAGGTCGCTGTAATATTCATACGATTTGGTGGTGTAGTCCGATTGGGTGAACGACGGCCGGTTGCCGTTGATCTCGATATACGGCGCGCCGGAATAGGCAGGCACATGGGCAAGATCGTCTGCCGTGAGGCGGGCGGGCAGACCGGGCGCTGCGGCGGAAGAGCTCACTGCCGCGCCGGAAGATGCGGCGGGATCGGGCGCCGTGTCGTGCGGCGCCTGAAGCAGATAGATCACCGCCGCGATCACGACGATTGCGGAGCAGATGAGCGAAAGCGTTTTGCGGGCGTTTATTTTCATGAGCGGGTCCACGTCTCCTTTGTAATGCAGTCATGCGAGGAACCGGCAAAGTCGGCCGAATCGGTGCACACAAACCCGCACGCGGCCGGGTCGAGCGCCAGCCGTAGATCGGCGGGATAGGTGCGGTTCCAGCGGTAGAGAATGAGCGTGCGGATGCGCGAAACGTCGCCGGCGAGCGGGTCGGATTCGATAAAGCACACGCCGTTGTCCGGCGCGTCGATGAGCGGCTGCGCCGACACGCGGCACAGCGCCGGGTAATCGGCGAACAGCGGCGCAGAATACGGCGTCACCCACAGCGCGCCGCCGCAGCTGCGCGCCAAATCGTCGATGAGCACGCGGTCGCGGCTTTGCCGCCGCCCGTTGAACATCATGCCGCCCTTATCGTCTACGCAAACGGCTGCGGTCATGGCGATTCCCCCTTTTTATACATTTGTTTTTATTATAATCCACGCAATCGCGAATTGCAAGACGGGCGGGGTTGATTTTTGCGTGCATTTCGCGTATAATAAAAGCATTCCAAGCGGGCACACCCGCTTTGCGGAAAGGATGAGCAGGAAGAATGACCAAAAGATACCGAGCGGCGCTGATGCTGCTTTGCGCGCTGACGGTCGGGCTGACCATGGCGGGCTGCGGAAGCCACAAGGGCACCGCCTCCGGTGCGGCGTCGGGCGCATCGTCGTCGGCGGCGGCCTCGCGCGCGGCGTCCGCCCAAACGGAGCTCAAGGTGACGGTGGCGCAGATCCGCGAAATCAGCGGAAGCAAGCTGAAGCTCCAGCCCTACGAAAAAAATCCCGAAAGCGAACCGGAAAGCACCGAAAGCGGAGCATCTTCCCAAAAGGCCTCGTCGGTGCAGCTGACGATGGACAGCATTGACCTTGCGCAGTACACGCTCACCGACGGCAAAGAGATCAGCCTGGAGCTGACCAAGACGACGAGCGTGCTGCTGCCGGACGGCGACGGCTGGGTGGGCGGCACAACGGCCGATCTTGCGGTGGGCGACAGCGTGGCGATCATTCAGGACCCGGTGGCGGGCGAGGGCGTGTGGCGTCTGGCGCGGGCGGAAGCGGAACCGGAATCGGCGCAATAAGCGTCCGGCGGAAAGAACAACAACACGGATCACAAAAAAAGAAGGGTGGATTCGGCAATGAAAGTGCTCAAAAGCATTCTCAACCATATTTTTATTGAAGCAATGAGCGGGATGGCAACCGGGCTGTTTGCCACGCTGATTATCGGCACGATTTTTGCGCAGCTGGGCGGGCTGATCGGCGGCCCGGTGGGCAGCTATGTGGTGATTGCGGGCAAGGCCGCACAGGCGGTAACCGGCGCGGGCATTGGCGTGGGCGTGGCGCATCGGCTCAAGGCGCAGACCTATGTGATGCTGTCGTCGGCAACGGCGGGCATGGTGGGCGCATTCGCGAGCAAAATTTTGGCGGGCACGTTTTTTGCGGACGGCGTGGTGCATTTGGCCGGGCCGGGCGAACCGCTGGGCGCGTTCATTGCGGCGATTATTGCGGTGGATGTGGGCAGCCTGGTGGCGGGCAAAACCAAAGTGGACATTCTGGTTACGCCGCTGGTGTCCATTCTGAGCGGTTCCACCGTGGGCCTGCTGCTCGGGCCGCCGATCTCGCGGTTTATGGCCGGCATTGGCGCCATGGTGAACTGGGGCACCGAGCAGCAGCCGCTTCTGATGGGCATTGTGGTGTCGGTGCTGATGGGCATGATCCTCACGCTGCCGATCAGCTCGGCGGCAATCGGCGTGGTGCTGAATCTTTCCGGCATTGCGGCCGGTGCGGCCGCGGTGGGCTGCTGCGCCAACATGGTGGGCTTTGCGGTGGCCAGCTGGCGTGAGAATAAGCTCGGCGGCCTGGTCGCGCAGGGGCTGGGCACCAGCATGCTGCAAATGCCGAACATCATGCGCCACCCGGTCATTTGGCTGCCGGAGATTTTGGCGTCGGCCATTTTGGGCCCGGTTTCCACCATGCTGCTGCGCATGACGAACAATGCCACCGGCTCGGGCATGGGCACGGCGGGGTTGGTGGGCCCGATTATGGCATATCAGACAATGGTGCAAACGCAGAACCCGGCGTGGGTGCTGGCGCAGATCATTTTGATGCTGTTTGTGCTGCCGGGGCTGCTGTCGCTGCTGTTTTCAGAGCTGTTCCGCAAATGGGGCTGGATTCGCCCGGGCGATATGAAGCTGGCGCTGTAACATATATATAATGTGAACGGACATATAAGCCGGGCGCAGCAGACGCTGCGCCCGGCTTTTTTGATGCAGTTAGCGGCGCGGAGCATGGCGCGCACCGAAAAACCATTCCGGCCGGAAGGCGGAGCCGGACTCCGGATCTCAAACGTTCTGCAGGCAAAGCAGGGCGTTTTTTGTTGTGCCCAACCGGGTCAAACGGTGGGCAGAATGCCCTGCGCGCGGCGGCGCAGCCGGGCAGGCGAACTGCCAAAGCATTCTTTGACCAGCCTGCAAAAATAGCTGAAGCTTTCAAAACCGACCTCGCTGCAAATGGATTCATAATCGGACCACCCATATGCAATTTGCTGATACGCCAGATTCATGCGCAGGCGGTTCACATAGCTGCTTGGGGTGGTGCCCAGATATTTGCGTGTGAGGCGGCAAAGCTGCGAGTGGCTGTAGCCGGAAATGCGCAAAAATGCGGCGACGCCCTCGGCGGTCAGCGCGGGGTCGCGCATGCGTTCCAGCACATCGGCAAATTCCGGTGGAATGCATGTGCGACCGGACAAGGAATCGATGCAAAACAAAAACATTTGATTCAGCACCATGCGCAGCCGCGTTCGGTCGGCCGAATGCGCGGGGCACGGAACGGCGTCGCACAATGAGAGCAGCAGTGTGCACTGCTCGTTCCGCAGCTGCAGCAGGAGCGGTTTCGTTGGCTGGCGAAGCTCATATAGCGTCCAAAGCGGGGTCAGCTCGTCCGGCACCACCGACAAAGCGATCACGTCGGTGTCATCCGTTTGCGCCAAAAACCGGTGGGATGCCTGCGGCGGAACCAATACCAGATTGCCGCAGGTCAGCGCCTGCTGCGCACCGTTGGCCTCGTGGGTGCAGCTGCCCGCGGCAACATAGAGAAATTCGTAAAATGTGTGGCAGTGTAGCCGTGCCGAAAGCGGACGCCCGGCGGTGCGCTGAAAATAAAAGCCACATTCGGCAAAACCTTGAATCGAAGTGACTTTGAGCGTATCCATTTTGTGATGCCTCCCTGCGGTGCGTGCAAATTCTTTGTTTATTATACGGTTCCGCCGCCGATTTGTCAACGGGAAGCCGCGCCGGTGCATGCGAAAATAGAGCAATTTTATGCACAGCCACAGACTGGTTTCCGCGTGCCGTTATGCTATAATAAGGAAGAAAACAAGGGCAAGGGAGTATGAAAGATGGAAATGCCGATTTTGCTGGCGATTTCGATTCTGTTTGCGGTGGCCAACAATATGCTGCTGCACGGAGTGAAAGACAAAGGACTGCGCGGACTGGGGGATACCTTGTTTTTTAATGCGTTGGTATCCGCCGTGTGGATCGTTATTTTGCTGGTCATGAACAAGGGGTTCGTGATTTCGGCGCAGGCGTGGCAATGGGGCATGGCATACGGCACGGTAATGGCCGCTTTTTTGCTGTGCAAAATGCAGGCCATGGCCACCGGGCCGGTGTCGGTCACTTCCTTTATCGGCTGCTCGTCGCTGCTGATTGCCACTGCGTTTGGCGTGGTATATTTTCGCGAGCGCGTTTCAGCCGTGCAGCTGATCGGCGTGGCGCTGCTTTTGTTCGCACTGTTTTTGGCAACGGTGGGCGCGCAAAGCAAGGCGGATCATCAAGCAAAAGGCAGCAGATCTTGGCCGTTGTGGTGCGTGCTGTTTTTTGTGTGCTCCGGCGCCACCGGGATCATTTTCAAGCTGCATCAATCCTCATCGGCACGCAATGAAATTGACGGAATGATGCTGGCGGCGGCCGTCACGGCCACGGTGCTTTTTGTGCTGGCGTCGCTGCTGGTGCAGCGAAAAGCCGATCGGTCGCTGCCGCGCGTTCCGCGTTCCGCATGGCTTTTTGTAGCCGCATGCGGCGTGGTCAGCTGCGGCTACAACCGCCTAAACATTCGCTTGAGCGGGGCGCTGCCCAGCATCCTGTTTTTTCCGGTGTTCAATGGGGCGGTGATTTTGCTGTCGTCGCTGCTGGCGGCCATCCTGTTCCGAGAAAAGATCAATCGGCGTCAGGCGGCGGGCATTGCGGTCGGCATGGCCGCGCTGGTGCTGGTTTCGGGGGGTGTGTGAAATGTAATGCCGCGCATTGCAGAAATTTTTTTTGACCCATCCACATGAAAAAGAAAGGTGAATTTTTATGAGCAGACTGATTGCATCCACTATGACCCATTCGACCTATGATCTGGCCGGCGCGCTGCGCAAGCTGAAGGAAGCGGGCTTTGACCGGGCGGAGCTGTGCTCTGCCGGTGATTTGGCGCCGCACCTCGACGTGCAAAACGCCACGCTGCAATCCATTGCCCACACCGCGCGCGTGGTGCGCGAATCGGGCGTGGGCATTCACTGCATTAACGTGGGCGGAGATTACACGGTGAACCAAATGGAGTATGTGTATGCGCTGGCGGAGATGCTGGGCGCGCGCGTGGTGACTTATTCCTGCGGCAACAAAATGGAGGGTGTTTCGGACGAAGATCGACTCCAAACAGTAACGGAGTTCAATGCGCGGCTGGCCGACCTTGGGGAGCAATACGGCGTGACCTGCGCCATTGAAGCCCCGCACAAAAATTCGCTGGCCTCCAACACGGCCGAGGTGGATCGCTATTGGGCGATGCAGGATCCGCGCGTAAAGCTGACGTTTGACACGGCGCACCTGACCTATTGCGGGGAGGATATGCTGGCACTGGCCAAACGGTATGTGCCCCGCATGGTGCATTCGCATTTGCGCGACGCGGAAAAAGGCAACTCGCTGC
>CAKUME010000016.1 GCA_934667575.1 uncultured Eubacteriales bacterium
CCATAGTTGTGAAGCTCGAGTTTATTCTTCTTCACTTTCATCTCCTCTTTGTTCAGTTTTCAGGGCACACGGATAAGTGGATGACCGATTGGTTATCCGCTTTTTTGTTGTTTTAAGGAGAGGAAAAACCAATGAAATTACAAGAGTGGACTCGTTTTGTGCGCGGTGCAGTGCAAACAATGGAGTCGAACGGGGCAGCGGCTTTTTTCCGATTTTCCCCGCAGCAGCAGGCCATTTTTCGTGACGTGCCGGATTATTATTGCCAAACCTTCGCTTCGGCTGGGGTGAGGTGGGTATTTTATACCAATAGTACCTCGCTCACACTGCGCATCCATGCGCGTCAGGCGAGTTATCGTTCCTATTTTTCCTGTGATGTGCTTGTGAACGGACGCAAAGTGGGGAGCTTGGATAATTTTGCGGATCAAGAGTTGCAGCGGGACTACACCATGCAGCAATTTTCGAACGACTGCATACGCGAAGAAACTTTTGAACTGGGCGATGGCAGCAAAACGGTTTCCGTTATTTTTCCGTGGTCGGCAGAAACAACGGTCGAGGAATGTGCGCTTGATGCAGGCGCCTTTGTCGAGCCGGTTCCGGCTCAAAAGCGCCTGCTCGCATTTGGCGATTCCATCACGCAGGGCTACGATGCACTGCGGCCGGCCCATCGTTATTTGGCACGTTGGGCGGAAGCCGAGAATGGTGAGGAATTCAATCAGGCGATCGGTGGCACCATTTTTACGCCGGAGTTGGTTCGGCGCTGCACGGTTTCGCATCCGGATGCCATTTTGGTGGCGTATGGCACCAATGATTGGAATATTTGCACGCAAGCGAATTTTATTGAAAATAGTTCTGCTTTTTTTGCCTATTTGCGCGAGCAGTTTCCATGCGTGCCGATTACGGTGATCACGCCCATTTGGCGTGCGGACACCGCTGCACCGCGTGCATTTGGTCCGTTTGAGCGTGTGGAACCGCTGCTTCGTGCCATTGTGCCGCACGATTCCAATGTTCGCGTGATTTCCGGCGCATCACTGGTGCCGCACGAGCTTCCATTTTATGCAGATCTGCGCCTGCACCCGAACGATGCCGGCTTTGCGGAATATTATCAGAACCTGGAACGTGCATGCCCAATCTCCGGTTTATTTTGAAGTCTGCGCCGACGCATGGGCGAGATCGTGTACTTTTTGTGGCGTTTTATGATAAATTTTGCGTTTGCTCTTGCAATGCTCGCCCCATTCATGGTATCATATGTACCGAGTAAGTTTACGGAAAGTGCGGCGAAAAGAATGATTCAAAAAATCGGATTCGACAATAACCTTTACATGCAGCGGCAGCGTGCGCACATTTTGGAGCGGATGGCGAAATTTGATGGAAAACTGTATTTGGAATTTGGCGGGAAACTGTTTGACGATTATCATGCGTCGCGTGTGCTGCCGGGATTTCAGCCGGATTCTAAAATTCGCCTGCTGCAGTCGCTGAGCGCGGAATTGGAGATCGTGTTCTGCATTTGCGCAGGCAACATTGAAAAAACCAAAATACGCGCCGATTTGGGCATCAGCTATGAAAACGACTTGCTGCGGCAAATTTCGGATGTGACCGAGATGGGGCTGCTGGTGAACAGCGTGGTAATTACGCAATACACCGGTCAGCCTGCCGCAGACCAGTTCATGCGCAAGCTCAATGCACGCGGCGTGCGATGCTATATCCACCGTCCCATTGCCGGATACCCCGCAAATGTGGATTACATCGTAAGCGACGAAGGCTACGGTGCGAATCCGTATATTGAAACCACAAAGCCGCTCGTGGTGGTCACGGCACCCGGCCCGGGAAGCGGCAAGCTGGCAACCTGTCTTTCGCAGGTTTACCATGAATATCGCCGCGGCGTGCACGCAGGCTATGGAAAATATGAAACCTTTCCGATTTGGAATTTGCCGCTGAAGCACCCGGTGAATCTTGCCTATGAAGCGGCCACGGCGGATTTGCAGGATGTGAACATGATCGACCCCTACCACCTCGAGGCCTATGGGGTGACGACGGTGAACTATAACCGCGACGTGGAAGCATTTCCTATTGTGCGTGCGATTCTGGCGCGCATTACGGGCAATGACCGCTTTTATTGCAGCCCGACCGACATGGGTGTAAATATGGCGGGATATGCGATCGTGGACGACGAGGTATGCCGCGAAGCCGGTCGGCAGGAGATCATTCGCCGGTGGTGGAAGGGCATCGACGATCTGAAGCAGGGCAAAGAGCGCCCCGAAACGATCGAAAAGCTCGAATCGATCATGCAGCAGCTGGATCTGCACCCGGAAACGCGTGCGGTGGTGCGCCCGGCACGGGCGAAGCGCGACGCGTGCCATGCGCCGGCAGCGGCCATTGAACTGCCGGATGGGCGCATTATCTGCGGCAAAACCACTTCCATGCTCAGCGCATGCAGCGCGGCGGTGCTGAACGCGATCAAGGTGATGGCAGACATTCCAAAATCGACTTTGCTCATCAGCCCGACGGTGCTTGAGCCGGTGATTCGGCTCAAAACGGAGCTGCTGCACAGCCGCAGCAGTTTGCTCAAGGTGGACGATGTGTTGGCTGCACTCTATATCTGCGCGGCGTCCGACCCAACGGCGGCGCGCGCGGTGGCGGAGCTGCCCAAGCTGCGCGGCTGCGAGCTGCATTCCACCCAGCTGCTGCACACGGGCGACGAAGGTACGCTGCGCAAACTGGGGCTCAATCTCACCTGTGATCCGGAGTTTCCGGAAAAGAACCGATTCTTATAAGTCTGTATTTTGACATCCCCTCATATCGGATATCCGGTATGAGGGGATTCATTATTCTGAAATCCAGCGATGCAAAAAAACGACGCCGATCGATATCGAACAAAAAATGAGCGGAAACACCGGAGGGCATCCGGGAAAAAGCGTTTCGGCCAATCATGTGTAAACGACAATGATACAGACAAATTCAGGCAAAAACAAAATGGATGCTTCCCTCAAAATTCAGGGAAACATCCAAGATATAGGACGAATGATTCGATCCATCTGACCGTGCCCGGAAAAACCGGGCGCATATCATTTTCCGAAAGGAGCACTGCTTTGTTGCCGCATTACTTCATCAGATGCGTATGCACATAGTCGCTGCTGTATTTGAGGCTTTCGAACGGGTCGCCGGGGCAGGTATCCTGCTCCACCACATAATACTTCACGCCCGCCTTTTCGGCCGATTCCACAATGCCTTCCCACCAGAGATTGCCGTGACCGATCTCGGTGTAATACTGCGTTTCGGCGTTTTTCGCCATGTCCTTCATGTGCAGAATATCAATGCGGCCGGTCAGCGTCTCAATCCAATGGCGCACATCGCCGCCGCCGTGCTGCACCCAGTAGGTGTCGAGCACAAACGAGGTGGTGGCCGGATTCAGGCCGTCCACAAGCATATCGATCATGCGCTGGCCGTTCTCCATGCGAATGAACTCGTGGCTGTGATTGTGGTAGGTGAACCGTCCGCCGTGGGCCGCAATGCGATCGCCGACCAGATTGGCTTTGCGGATGAGCTCCGCGGTTTCCTCGGGCGTTTTGCCAAAGAATCCGCCAATACCCATAATGTTGGTGCCCAGTGCCTGGTGGTTGCGGTAAGCCTGGTCAAAGTCGTTGAGCATCATGTCAAAGTTGTCATGCGTGCCCACAATTTCGATGCCTTCTTCGCGTGCAAGCCGGCCAAAGGTCTCGTAGGGGATCGCGCAGCCCGCAGTTTGCGCCTGGTCGTAGCCGATGGCCTTGAGCTTGCGGAACGTGGCGCGCACATCTTCCTCCGTTTTCATAAAGTCGCGCACGGTGTAGAGCTGAACGCCCAGTTTTTGAATCATAAACAACATCCTTTCTAATTGGTTGTAATTCCTATTTTCAGTATAACAGAAAAAAACGGGAGAAACAACGCAAAAAACGGGTATTATAGTGCCAAATGTTGCGATATTCCAATCAAATAAATAGTGAAAGCATACGAAACAAAATATTCCGAACGGATGGATTCCGGCGCAACCAAAAAATCGCCGCAAACGGGGGCAGAACCCGGTTTGCGGCGATAGAAAATGCGAAATGAGGGAACGAAAAGATTAAATTTTGGAGAGCGCGGCCTGATCGGCAACGAGCGTGACCGCGTTGTGCATCTGCAGGATCGACGCCGGCACTTCGGGCGTGACCGGGCCAAAGAATGCCCGTCGCACAATGTCCGCTTTGCCCTCGCCGCTCACCACGATCACGATGCGGCGCGCCTGCATAATGGAGCGAATGCCCATCGTATAGGCTTGCGTGGGCACTTGATCGATGGAATCAAAAAAGCGCGCGTTGGCTTCAATGGTGCTGCGGGTGAGCTGAACGCAGTGCGTGTCCTTTTCAAACGCTTCGCCCGGCTCGTTGAAGCCGATATGGCCGTTGTGGCCAAGGCCAAGCAGCTGCATATCCACGCCGCCCACATCATGCAGAATCTGATTATAAGCCGTGCAGGCGCGCTCGCTGTCCGGGTCGGTGCCGTCCGGAATATGTGTCCGATCCGGTTGAATGTTCACGCGGCTGAACAGATGCTCATGCATAAAATAATAATAGCTCTGCGGGTCGGTGCGCTTCAGGCCGCGGTATTCGTCCAGGTTTACGGTGGTTACTTCCGAAAAATCCAAGTCTCCCTTGTGGTACCAGTCTACCAGCTGATCGTAGGTGCCGATCGGGCTGGAGCCGGTGGCGAGGCCGAGCACGCAGTTCGGCTTCATGATGACCTGTGCCGAGAGCAGATTCGCCGCCTTGCGGCTCATGTCGTTGTAATCTTTAGCAGCAATGATTTTCATGAGAACAGTTCCTTTCTTGAAACATCCAAAATTATATATTCAGCGAAATCAATTTTCGCAGAACGGCATCATTCAAGCGTCCAGCGCAGCAAGCGGCGGCGTCCAAACATTTTCGAGCGCCCAGCGCGCGCCGCCCAGCAGCTCGCCCCGGCTGCCCAGCGCGGAATAGTCGAGCCAAAGCGCGTGCGGAAACGGGCGAAGCTGCGGGGAAGCCACGGCCGCACGCAACGCCTGCAAAAACGGCGAGCCAAAGCGCTCGATGCCGCCGCCCAGCAGAATGCGCCGCACCGGCAGCAGCGCAGTGAGTGCACTGAGCCCGCGCGCCAGATTTTGTGCGGTTTCGGTGAGCACAAGCACCGTGTCGCCGTCGCCGCCCGCATAGCGCCGCATAATTTCATCCATCGACAGCCGCGCGCCCGTGCGCGCTTCCATCGCATCCGCAATGGCGTCGAACCCGGCGCAGCGTTCCAGGCAGCCATGGCCGCCGCAGGCACAGGATCGGCCGCGGAAATCGACCGACAAGTGACCAAAATTCAAAAAATGACGATTTTCGGCGCAAAATAACTGCCCGTTGACCATTGCGCCCGCGTCTACTCCTTCGTTGACGCAGATCATCAGCAGGTCCTCGCATGGCTGGCCGTAGGGCGCAGACTCGGCAAATGCGGCAAAATCGGCCCCATTGCCAAACACAAACGGAAGCCCCGCGCGCGCCGCCACATCGCGCAGCGCCTGATCGGGGCGGCCGGTGAGCCGGAGCCGCAGCGGCGGACACAAAAACGCTTCGCCGTCTGCCATCGGGAACCCGGGCATGGCAAACGACACGGCCTGCACGGCGGAAAGCAGCTCGAGCGGAGCCTGTTGGCGCAGCCCACGCACCGCGCAGGCGGCAAATTCGTCCGCCGACAGCTGCATGGGCGATGCGGCGGTTCCGGCGCTCCATTGGACCGGCCAGGGTGCAGAAAACGAATGCACGCACCGCAGGCGCAAATCAAAGATTGCCGCACGCAGCCCGTCGCGGTGCGCCGACACCGACAAAAAATGCGCGCCGTTCGCCTTGAGCGAAAGCAGCTCCGGCGGCCGCCCGGCCGACATCTCGGTTTTTCGCATTTCCACCAGTCCGGCCGAGATGAGCTCCTCGGCCAAAATGGAAACCGAGGTTAGGCTGATGCCCAGCCGTTCGGTGAGCTGAAGGCGCGCGAGCGGCTGCCCGGCTGAGAGCAGCCGCAGCATTTCGCGCCGATGGCGCTGCTTGGCTTCCCGCTGCGCCTGATATCGTCCGGCCAGATTCACGCCTGTTCCTCCCTCCTGCAAATTGGGCTCGGAGTGCGAATAAGCAGCGCGCACTTCGACCTATTATAAGTAAATATAACGCAAAAAACCGTTGTTGTCAAGAGCAAACCGTGAAATTCCTCTTTGCCGAAGCGGAGTTCCGGCGGGCGGCAGCCGCAATCAAAAAAGCCCGTCCTGTGCGGACGGGCCAAAAGAGAGCGGCTCAAACGGCGAGCGTGTATTTCTGCGCGTATTCGTCATAAAGTGCGTTAAAATCGCTGTTGCCGTACTTAATGCCGTTGAGATATTTGTGTGTGTCAAAGCTGTTGTGCACCACTTCGATGATGGCCACGGCCACGTTGGAACAATGATCCGACACGCGCTCATAGTTCGTGAGCAGATCGGAGAGGATAAAGCCCATTTCAATGGTGCAGGAGCCGCGCTGCAGGCGCTGAATATGATTGCTGCGAATGGCGGCGATCAACCCGTCGATCACTTGCTCCAGCGGTTCCACGCGCCCGGCCAGATCGAGATCGTTTTTGCGGTAGGCCTCGTTGGTGAGGTTCAAAATTTCCACGACCGCGCCGGTGAGCACATGCAGCTCGCGGCGTGCTTCGTCGGTGAAGCCAATCTGTTTGTCGTATAGCTCGCGCGACACCTTGAGCAGGTTCACCGCGTGATCGCCCAAACGCTCAAAGTTGCCCACCACATGCAGCATTTTGGAAATGCGCTGGCTGTCCTCCTGCGAAAGCGCCTGCCCCGACAGCTTTACCAGATAGGTGCTCAGGCTGTCCTCAAGCGAATCGAGCTGGTCTTCCTGCTCCATAATCCAGTCGGCGGTTTTTTCATCATAATGATAAAGAATACTCGTCACCGCGAGCAGCATCGACTTGGCGGTGTCGCTCATTTTGACCGTGTAGCTGTTGCATTCCTGAATGGCCACACTCGGCGAACGCAGCAAACGTTCATCCAGTGTGAACACCGGATGCGCGTCCGGATGCTTTTTGTCGGGCACCAGCCACTCCACCAGATGCGCCAGCTTTTTGGAAAACGGCATCAGCAGCACCGCATTGGCCACGTTGAACGCCGTGTGCATCAGCGCGATCGTTACCGGCGACACGGCAAAATCGGCGAACGAAAAATCAAAAATGGCGTTGCCAATGCTATACAGCGAGAGGAACACCACCGTGCCGATCACATTGATCGTCACATGCAGCGCCGCCACACGCTTGGCTTTGGCATTGGTGCCGATGCACGAAATGATCGCGGTGATGCAGGTGCCGATATTTTGGCCGAGCACGATCGGAAACGCCATGCTGCAAGTGATGTTGCCGGTGAGCGACAGCGCCTGCAAAATGCCGATCGACGCGGCCGAACTTTGAATGAGCGCAGTGAACAGCGTGCCCACCAGCACACCGATGAGCGGGTTATTGAATTTTACCAGCAGCTCGCTGAACTGCGGCATATCCGCGAGCGGGCGAACGGCCTCGGTCATCAGCTGCATGCCATACATCAGCACCGCGAAGCCGACGAAAATGGTGCCGATGCTGCGCGTGCGGTCTTTTTTGGACACCATGGTCATCACAATGCCCGCAAACGCCAGCAACGGCGAAAAATTCTCGGGCTTGAGCAACGAAATCACCAGGCTGTCGCTCTGAATGCCCGAGAGCGACAAGATCCATGCGGTGAGCGTGGTGCCAATATTGGCGCCGAACACCACGTCGATGGTTTGCGAGAACTGCATAATTCCGGAGTTCACCAGGCCGACCAGCATCACGGTGGTAGCCGACGAAGACTGCACTGCCACGGTGATCGCTGCGCCAAGCAGCAGGCTGATCAGCGGGTTAGCGGTCATTTTGCGCAGCAGCTGCTCCAGTTTGCCGCCCGCCATTTTTTCGAGGTTGCCCGACATGACCTGCATGCCAAACAAGAAAAAGGTCAGGCCGCAAATCAGCCGAATGATCGAGAAGATGTTCATTGCGTTCGACTCCTCCACATTTTTCCACATATTTTGTCATAATACTGTATTGATTATACCGTGCACACGTTTTTTACGGAAGCGCGTTTCGGTTAAGTCTGTGTTAAATCTTTGTAAAGCCGAGGAAAAGCGCCTGCACGCAGCAAAAAATCCGGCGCGTTTCACGCCGGATCACTGGGCGGTTCGGCGCGCGCGGGAAAATCGAGCGAAATGGTGGTGCCAACGCCGGGCGTGCTGTCCACATGAATTTGCGCGCGGTGGAGCAGCGCGCCGTGCTTCACGATCGACAGCCCCAGCCCGGTGCCGCCCAGCTCGCGCGAGTGGCTTTTGTCCACGCGATAAAAGCGCTCGAACACGCGCGGAATTTCCTCGGCGCGAATGCCGATGCCGGTGTCGGCCACCGAAAGATGTGCGCCGCCGTTTGCGGCGGGTTCTGCCGTCACCGCCACGGAACCGTGTTCCCGGTTATATTTTACCGCATTGTCGCACAGATTGTACACGATCTCCTCAAGCACATTGGGGGTACCCCACACCGTGACGGGCGCACCGTCGAGCGCAAACCGAATGCCGCGTTTGTCGGCGAGCGGCTGAAGCCGGGCAATCACCTCGCGGCAGAGCGCATACAGATCCACCGGTTCGCGCGTGACCTCCACCGACTGATCGTCGAGCCGCGACAGACGCAGAATATCGTTCACCAAGGTGATCATATGTTGTGCCTCGGTGTAGATTTTGCCTGCAAACCGGCTCACATCTTCCGGGCGAACCAGCCCGTCGCGCAAAATTTCGGCAAAGCCGGAAATGGAGGTGAGCGGCGTTTTGAGCTCATGAGATACGTTGGCGGTAAATTCCCGGCGAAACTGGTCCTGCTGGTCATGCTCGGCACGCAGCTGCTCCATTTGGGATTGCAGCTGACGGTTTTGAAGATTGATGCGCTGCACGAGCGGGCGCAGCTCATCGTAAACATCGCGCTCATCGGGGTGGCGCAGGTCGATTTCGTTGATGGGGCGCATCACGGCGCGCGCCAGCCGGCCGGCCACCAGCACCGACATCACCAGCGCGAGCACCAGCGCCAACACCATTTGCGAGAACATGTTGACAATCAGCGTGCCCACCGTGAGCTGCGGCGTGCTGACGCGCAGCACGCGGCCGTCTTGCAGACGCTCGGCGCAGTTCATGGTGCGCACCCCCGCGGTGGCGGACATGCGCACGCTTTCGCCGCTGCCGGATGCCAAGGCCTGTGCGATCTCGGCGCGGTCGCGGTGGTTGTCCATCGAGCGGGGATCGTTCGCACTGTCGTACACCACCGTGCCGTCGCGGTCGATCAGCGTGAGGCGCAGCGCCGGATCCTGTGGCGGTTCGCGCAAAAAGGCGTCGCCGCCGCGGTCGGCGGCCGCAGCCAGCCACCGGGTTTCGGCGCGCAGCTCGTCGCGGCGGCGCGCATTGAAAAAGGAATAGGTCACGCTCGTGATGAGCAGCAGGCAAAGCAAAAAAATGGTGATTGCGAGCAGAAAAATATTTTTAAAAATTTTTTGCCGCATGGTCATCGCGCCGCACTCCTTTGTTTTGATGTTCGCATTCGAAGCCCCGTGTTTACGCCACGCGCCATGCGGGCGGCCGTTTATTGCGGACGAATGCGATACCCCACGCCGCGCACGGTTTCAATGCATTCCCCCGCACTGCCGAGCTTTTGGCGCAGGGTGCGAATGTGCACGTCCACCGTGCGGTTTTCGCCGGTGAACGAATATCCCCAAATTTCGTTGAGCAGCTGATCGCGTGAAAAAACGGCGCCACCGCTGCGCATCAGCAGCAGGAGCAGCTCATATTCCTTGCGCGTGAGCGTCACGCGCGCGCCATCCACCGTGACCAAATGCTGCTGCGGGCAAACGCGCAGCGCACCGGCGCAATATTCCTCCGCCGCAAGCGCCGCCGTGCGGCGCAGCACGGCCTTAATGCGCGCCACCAGCTCCATCATGCCAAAGGGCTTGGTCACATAGTCGTCGGCGCCGCAGTTGAGCCCCACCACGCGGTCGTATTCGCTGCCCCGCGCCGTGAGAATGATCACCGGTACCCGTGCGGTTTCGGGCGCGGCACGCAGCCGACGCAGCACCGAAAGCCCGTCCTCCTCGGGCAGCATCAGATCGAGTAGCACCAGCGAGGGGCGCTCCTGCGCGAGCGACTGATAAAATTCGGAGGGCGCGGCATATCCCTTGGCCGCCATGTTCATCGTGCCGAGCGTATACACGACCAGTTCGCGGATGTTTTTGTCGTCTTCCACCAATGCGATCATAATTTTCCGGTTCCTCCCTGTTTTTTGGCGCACTTCCATTGCCGTTCTCGTCCATTATCAAAATTTATACCCCTATTATAGCATATTATCGTCTGCGTTTCCACCCTTTTTTACGGGAACGGAGAAAAATGCATGCGCACAAAAACCGTTGACAAAGATTTTTGCGCGTGCTACAATAAGCACAGAGAACGGCGCGCCGCGTTCCGGCGCCCGCACCAGATTGATACATTGATATATTTAAGGAGACGAATACCATGACGCTCGAATCCCTGCTGACCCGGCGCTCCGGATTTCACCTGCTCTGCGCGCTGCCGGGCATTGTTCTGCCCGCCATTTTCGGCACCTCGCTGAATGGGGAATGGTGGGGCTACGCCGCGCTGTTTGTTGTTTGCATCTGCGCGGCGGTGGTCAACCTGGCCTGCATTCCGCTTGCGGTCATGCCGCAGTGCCGCAAAATTTATCCGGCCGTGTCGGCGGCAGCCTATTTGCTGTTCATTCCCACCCTGTGCGCGCTGATTCTGGCGGCCCTATTCGGCGTGCTCATGCTGTTCGGCTTTCGGTTCACGCATGCGGCGTGAACCGGTACTCGCGGCGCGCGGTCCGTTAACGCAGCGGCGTGGTTTGCTCATATTGCCGAAACACGCGGATGAAATAGCCGCTGTCGGCAAACCCGCAGCGCTCGGCGGTGTGATCCACCGACTCGCCCGCTTCCAGCAGCGCCCGCGCGCGGTTGATGCGCGTTTGCGTGATATATTGGTTCACGCTCATGCCCAAATAGGCGCGAAAATCGCCGGTGAGCTTGGTGCGCCCCACGCCTGCCGCTTCGGCCAACCGTTCAATGGTGAGCTTTTCCCCCAAATGTGCCGCCACAAACGCGGTCACATCCGCAAGATAGGGCGCTTCGGTGTGGCGGGGCGCATTTTCGTGCAGCCGCCAGCGCGCCGCCATTTCGCTCAAAATGTACCCCGTCAGCAGCCGCTTGCGCTCGTCCGCATCCGGCTGCTTTTCCAATTCCAGCAAAATGCGCGCCACCGAGGCCAATTCCTGCGCCGCGCGGGTGGCAAGCGGCAGCAGCACGGCATCCTCGGTGCGGGAGGGGCTGAGCAGTGTGGTAGCCGATGCCGGAATGCCCTTGTAGTCCGGCGGGAACCAGATATAAAAGCGTTCATACACGCCGGAGCGATTCACCTGCGTGTGCGCGCGCTGGGCGCGGTAGAGCAGCAGGCATGCGCCCGAGTGGCTGTAGCGCCCGTGGGGAGTGAGCGCAGTCACATGGCCGGCGGTGATCAGCAGCAGCT
>CAKUME010000017.1 GCA_934667575.1 uncultured Eubacteriales bacterium
GGCGGTAGTCGTCTTTGCCGATGGTCTCGTCGGACGCCGACGGGTTCGCAATGATCACCGCGCCCGCCGCAGCCAGCGCTTCCGACGGCGGCGCAGCCGCCCACAGATCCTCACACAGCTCCACGCCCACACAGTAGTGCGGCATGCCCGCGCACCGGAACAGCAGCCGCGGGCTCAGCGGCACCTCCGCATCGCCCACCCGCACCGTGACCGGCACAGTGAGCCGCTCGGCCGACGTGAACTGCCGCTGCTCATAAAATTCGCCGTAATTCGGCAGATACGTTTTGGGCACGAGCCCCAGCACCCGCCCGCGATGCAGCACCGCCGCGCAGTTATAGAGCTTGCCGCAGCAGCTCACCGGCACGCCCAGCACGACGACCGGATATTTGTTCACCGTGTATTCCGCGAGCGCGGCCAGCGCATCCCGCGCCGCCGTGAGCAGCTTTTGCGAAAAAAACAAATCGCCGCAGGTGTAGCCCGTCACGCAAAGCTCCGGCAGCACCAGCAGCTGCACGCCCGCCGCATCGGCTTCGTCGATCCGCGCGCGAATCTGCGCCGCGTTGGCCGCCACATCCGCCACCGTTACCGCGACCGACCCGGCCGCAACCTGAATCCATCCGTCCTTCATGCCCGTTGTTCCTCTCTGCGATCCCATTGCATTGATTTTTTCCGTATGTATTCCGCGCCGGGCCGCTCAGCCCTCCTGCTCGATCGAACCGGTTCCGAGCACCGCATCCGCCCATTTATCGTAGGCCGAAATGGCTTCGCGCCCCTCGGCGTTCATGTTCCGGAACGCGTCCGGCAGCGGGCCTTCAAAAAAGTAGAGATTTTGCTTGGAATCGCGCAGATAGATCTTGATGTGCGGCTTGCCGCTCAGCTCCGGATGCAGCAGCAGCTCGTCGTCGGCCGCCGTGTCGTTGAACACCTGAAAAAGCAGCACCGTGAGCGCGTTCGTCGAGTCGGAAACAAACGCCACCGTTGCATCAATGCCCTGGTCGGTGCGCGTTTTGTCGCCGAAATATTGGCCCATAAAGTTGCCTAGGCTGTAGCTGTCGCCCATATTGGCCATCATGTAGAACGCGATGTAGCCGTCGCCCGCCGAAATGCTCGACAGCCCCACCTTGGCGTCCTTTTTCGATTCGCATTCCTCCAGCGTTTTTTCGCCGTTGTGCACCGCGCGGAAATCGTCCTTCGAAATCGCCACGCCGTCCAGCGTGAACGCGGTCGTGTCCTTTTTGCAGCCGCAGAACAGGCTCGCCGCGAGCGCCACACAAAGCGCCAGCGCGACGCCCTTCCACCATTTTTTCATCGTCGAATCCACCTTTCCGCCGGGCGTGCCGCTGCCCGACGCCGAGTTTTTTTATTCATTTATACATTTGCGCGCATCAGGCACGCAGCCGCGCCTTGCGCGCGCGCCAGTCCGGCATCACGCGACCCAGCACGCGGTAGAACTCCGCGGAATGGTTGGGCTGCAAAAAGTGCGCGAATTCATGCGCGATCACATAATCCACGCAGCCCGCGTCCTGCTCGAGCAACCGCACGTTCAGCGTGACCGCCCGGCGCGCGGGCGCGCAGCTTCCCCACCGCGTGCGCATCAGCCGAAAGCGCAGCGCGGGCAGCTCCATGAGCGGAAAATCGGGAAACGCCGCGCGAAACCGCACCAGCATCTGCGCCGCCGCCGGTTCCATGCGCACCCGGCTCTGCGCCGCCCAAAAATCCCGCAACAGCCGCTGCCGCACCTCGGGCGAATCCTGCCGCAGCGTCAGCCACAGCCGGTCGCCGCAGATCGCGGCCGCATTGCGCGCGCCGGTCCGCGATTGCAGCGTGACCTCGCGCCCGTCGATGCGGTAGCGTTCGCCGTCGCAGCCGGTGCGCGGCGCGGCGTGCGCGCAGGTGATCGCCGACGCAAAAAACCCCGCGCGGCTGCGCAGCACCGCTTCGATCGTCGCCTTGGGCACAAATCTCGGCGCCGACACCGCCACCGTGCCGTCGCTGCGCACGCGCATATTGATGTTTTTCACCGTCTTGCGCGTCAGCAGATAGGTCATGGTTCCGCAGCCGGGCAATTCAATTTGCTCCACACTCATCGCGGCTCCCTCCGTTTCGGGCTGGCATTTTTCTTTTTATTATAAACCAATTTTTCGCATTCTGCAAGCCTTTTTCCGTTTCTTTTTGCGCGGTGCGCACGAATTCGCGCCGCGCTGCCTGTGCATGCGACCGGATTTGAATTTAATTTCATATTTTTGAAAAATAATTCATTATTTTCTCTTCCATTTTTTTGCCGGGTATGATATAATACAAAAAACGCACGGTTTCCGCATCCGTCCGCACCGCCCCGGTGCGCGGCCTCCCATCCGAATTTTCAGTCTGTTGTGAAAGGATCGAATTAGAATGAATCTCAAAGGAAAAGATTTTCTCAAGCTGCTCGACTTCACCCCCGAAGAGATCGGCGGGCTCATCGACCTGGCCGCCGACCTCAAGGCCAAAAAAAAGGCCGGCATTCCCCATGCGCTGTGCAGCGGCAAAAACGTGGTGCTTATTTTTGAAAAAACCAGCACGCGCACCCGGTGCAGCTTTGAGGTAGCCGCGCGCGACCTGGGCATGGGCGTGACCTATCTGGACCCGGCGGTGTCGCAAATCGGCAAAAAGGAGAGCATTGCCGACACCGCGCGCGTGCTCTGCACCATGTTCGACGGCATCGAATATCGCGGCTACGGGCAGGATATTGTGGAAGAAATTGCAAAGTATTCCACCGTTCCGGTGTGGAACGGCCTGACCAATGAGTTCCACCCCACCCAGATCCTCGCCGATTTTCTCACCCTGCGCGAGCAGTTCGGCACGCTCCAAGGGCTGAACTTTGTTTATATGGGCGACGCGCGCTACAACATGGGCAATTCGCTGATGGTGGGCTGCGCCAAAATGGGGCTGCACTTTACCGCGTGCGCGCCCGAAAAATACTTCCCGGATCCCGCGCTGGTCGCACAGTGCCGCGAAATTGCCGCGCAAACCGGCGCCACCCTGCGCTTCTGCACCGATCCCGCCGAGGCGGTGAAAAACGCCGATGCGATCTACACCGACATTTGGGTGTCGATGGGCGAGCCGGTCGAGATCTGGGCCGAGCGCATCCACGACCTTGCGCCGTATCAGGTGAACGCCGCGCTGATGGCGCAGGCCAAGCCCAGCGCCGTGTTCATGCACTGCCTGCCCGCATTCCACGACCACAAAACGACCATCGGCAAAGAGATGGGCGAGCGCTTTGGCCGCGACAGCATGGAAGTGACCGACGACGTGTTCGAGGGCCCGCAGTCCATCGTGTTCCGCGAGGCCGAAAACCGGATGCACACGATCAAGGCCGTGATGGCGGCCACGCTGGCGTAACACAGCGCGCAAACCCCTGCAATATATAGTTGTGACCCGGTGCGGCGAATTTATGCCCGCACCGGTGTTTTTTATGCGCCGGCCGTTTTAGCGTGCGATCAGTTCGCGCCGTAATATTTGCCCAACAAATACAAAAACAGCCGGTCGCCCATCCAGCGCCGCCCCTTCACGAGCACGCACTCAAACGGATTGCCCGCGCCGTAGCGCAGCCGCGGGCGCGGCGATTCCACAATGCGCACCGCCTTTTTGGCCAGCTGCTCCGGCTTGCTGCCGCCGCGCTCGTCCGATTCGATCCGCTTCAGCGCCGCGCGGTGATAGCGCGCATAGGGCGAACCGGCGGGGTCGGCCATCGCGCGGCTGCCCGTGAAGCCCGTTGCAAAATCGCCCGGCTCGAGCATCGCCACGTGCACGCCAAACGGCTTCACTTCGTTGTAGAGCGCTTCGGTGTAGCCTTCCACCGCAAATTTGGTCGCGCTGTACGCCCCCTGATACGGCAGCCCCGCAAGCCCACCCAACGAGCTGAAGTTCAAAATCAGCCCGCTTTTCTGTGCGCGCATGATCGGCAGCACCGCCCGGCAGAGCCGCGTCATCGCAAAAAAGTTCAGCTGAAACAGCCGCGCGAGCGCGTCGTCGTCGGTTTCCTCCAGTGCGCCGCCAATACCCGCGCCTGCGTTATTGATGAGCACGTCAATGCGGCCCTCGGCTGCGCGCACCGTGTCGGCCGCCCGCGCCGCGCTCTCCGGCTCGCACAAATCCGCCGCAATGTGCCCCGCGAGCACCGCCTGCACCTCCGGCGGCGGCAGGTGGCGGCTCACCCCATAGATGCGGTGGCCGCGCGCCGCCAGCGCAAGCGCCATCGCCCGTCCAAATCCCGACGAAACGCCGGTGATCAAAATCACTTTCATTTCATTGCCCGCCTCTCTGCGTGTTTTGAGAATATTTTGAGAATATATAATATTATATAGTATAGCACGTTTCGACCCGAAAGAAAAGCCCCCCCGCGGCACACTCGCGGTCTCGATTGGACCGGATGGACACCGAAAAAAGGCGCGCGCGAAAACGGCGCACAAATGGGCGCGGGCACATCCGCAGAATTTTGACGAAATCGGAGATATTTTCGGAATCGACTTGACAAATCGATTCGGCCGGCGTATAATAGAGCCAATGAATCCGCAAGGATGTGGGTTCGCACAAAATTGGAATCATCCGTCAAAACCGGATCGTAACGAGTGGCAAAGGTGTCGCGTGAGCGGTAGCTTTGTCACTTTTTTAATTCTAACGGAAATGAGGGCGATGAACAATGAGTTCAGTAACAGAAATTTTCGGTTCCCTGGTGTTCGATGAGAGCACAATGAAGGAAAAGCTGCCAAAGGATACCTTCAAGCTGCTCCAGCGCACGATCAAAGAGGGCAAGCACCTCGACCTCGCGGTCGCCAATGTGGTGGCCAATGCGATGAAGGATTGGGCGCTCGAAAAAGGCGCGACCCACTTCACGCACTGGTTCCAGCCGATGACCGGCGTGACCGCCGAAAAGCACGACAGCTTCATCAATCCCACGCCGGACGGCAAGGTGATCATGGAGTTTTCGGGCAAGGAACTCGTGCGCGGCGAACCGGACGCATCGTCGTTCCCCTCCGGCGGCCTGCGCGCCACGTTTGAGGCCCGCGGCTACACCGCGTGGGACCCGACCAGCTATGCGTTCATCAAGGACCACACGCTCTGCATTCCCACGGCGTTCTGCTCCTACGGCGGCGAAGCGCTCGACAAAAAAACGCCCCTGCTGCGCTCGATGGAGTGCATCAACAAGCAGGCGCTGCGCGTGATCCATTTGTTCGGCAACGAGAGCGTGACCTCGGTGAAAACCACGGTGGGCGCGGAGCAGGAATATTTTCTGGTGGATAAGGAAATGTTCGACAAGCGCCCCGACCTGATCTACACCGGCCGCACGCTGTTCGGCGCCAAGGCCCCCAAGGGTCAGGAGCTGGACGATCACTACTTTGGCGCGATCAAGTCGCGCGTGCTCGCGTTTATGGCCGATCTGAACGAGGAGCTGTGGAAGCTCGGCATTCTGGCCAAAACGGAGCACAACGAGGTCGCGCCCGCACAGCACGAGCTGGCGCCCATCTTCTCCACGACCAACATTGCCACCGACCACAACCAGCTCACGATGGAGATCATGCAAAAGGTGGCCAAAAAGCACGGGCTGGTGTGCCTGCTGCACGAAAAACCGTTTGCCGGTGTGAACGGCAGCGGCAAGCACAACAACTGGTCCATTTCGACCAACACCGGCGTGAACCTGCTCGAGCCGGGCGACACGCCGTTTGAAAACGCACAGTTCCTGCTGTTCCTGTGCGCGGTGATCAAGGCGGTGGACGAATATCAGGATCTGCTGCGCATCTCGGTGGCGTCGGCGGGCAACGACCACCGGCTCGGCGCGAACGAAGCGCCGCCGGCGATCATGTCGATGTTTGTGGGCGACGAGCTGGGCGCGATTTTGAAGGCGATCGAAAACGACGATGCCTACGGCGCAAAAGAAAAAGAGCTGCTGCGCATTGGCGTGCATATCCTGCCGAAGTTCCCCAAAGACACCACCGACCGCAACCGCACCTCGCCGTTTGCGTTCACCGGCAACAAGTTCGAGTTCCGCTCGCTGGGTTCGTCGGCGTCGCTGTCCGACCCGAACGTGGTGCTGAACACGGCGGTGGCGCAGGAGCTCAAGGAGTTTGCCGACGAGCTCGAGGGTGCCTCCGACTTTAAGAAAGCGCTGCACGAGCTGATCCGCCGCACGATCCGCGAGCACAAGCGCATCATCTTCAATGGCAACGGCTACGACAGCTCCTGGGTGGACGAAGCCCAAAAGCGCGGCCTGCTCAACCTCAAGACCACGCCCGACGCGCTGCCGTATCTGATTTCGGAAAAGAACATCAAGCTGTTCACCGAAAACAAGATCTTCAGCGAAACCGAGCTGCGCTCCCGCTATGAGATCATGATGGAGAACTACTGCAAGGTGCTGAACATTGAAGCCATGACGATGATCGACATGGCCAAGCGGAGCATCATTCCGGCGGCGGCCAAATACGCGAAGCAGGTCGCGGAAACGGCGCTGGCCGAAAAGCAGCTGGTGCCCGCGCTCGACACCTCGGCCGCCGAGGAGCAGACCGCGGAGCTTTCCGCCACCGGCGCGCAGGCGTATACCAAGGTGAAGGCGCTGGCCGACGTGATGCTCGGGCTGCGCGATATCAAAGACACCACCGAGCTCGCGTTTGCGTATCGCGACAAGGTGATCCCGGCCATGAACGAGCTGCGCATCGCGTGCGACACGCTCGAAACAATGACCGCCGCCGAGGATTGGCCGTATCCGACCTACGGCGAGCTGCTGTTCGGCGTTCGGTAACGGCGCGCCGCAAACGTGCAAATGAATCCCTTCTCGCCGGAATGGCGAAAACATAAAATTTTGCGTTGAAGAAGAAAAGTAACGCCCGGCCACGCGCACAGAAAGCGGGCACGGATGAGAATCCCGCCGCAGTGCGGGCGCGAAGAACACTTCGGAGCAGCAAGCTGAACCGGCGCGGCACATGCCCGCGCCGCAGTAGGGGCGCCGTGCACCGCGCGTTAAGCGGCAGGCCCTCCGCGCGCCGGGCTCCGGCGGCGGGCGGCGCAGAGAACAAAGATAGGTGGTACCGCGAGCGCGTCGCTTCGCCCTATTGCAGGGAAAGCGACGCGCATTTTTGTTCAAAATTCGGAGGTACAGATCATGTGTTCGATTATTGGTTACACGGGCCGGGCGATTTCGCCGGAAGACTTTTTTGCCGGATTTGCGCGCACCATTTCGCGCGGGCCGGACGATACGCAAATTCTGCCGATCGGCGGGGGCATGATGGGCTTTCACCGGCTGGCGATCATGGGCCTGACGCCCGAAGGCATGCAGCCCTTCACGCTGGGGCGTTCGGCGGTGGTGTGCAACGGTGAAATCTACGGCTTCCGGCCCGTCAAGGCGGAGCTGGAGCGCAAGGGGTATGTGTTCCGCAGCGATTCCGACTGCGAAATTCTGCTGCCGATGTATCGCGAATACGGGCTGGATATGTTCCGCCGGCTCGACGCGGAATTCGCCATGGTGCTGTTCGACGGCGAACAGGGCAAGTGGATTGCGGCGCGCGACCCGATCGGCATCCGTCCGCTGTTCTACGGCTACGACCGCGACGGCAAGATCATTTTTGCGAGCGAAGCGAAAAACCTGATCGGCCTGTGCGCGCGCGTGATGCCGTTCCCGCCCGGACATTATTACATCGACGGCCAGTTTGTGTGCTACCGCGACGTGACCCGGGTGGATCAGGTGTGCCGCGACGATTTGGAAACGGTGTGCAAAAACATTCACGACAAGCTCGTGGCGGGCATCGAAAAGCGGCTGGACGCCGACGCGCCGCTCGGATTTCTGCTCTCGGGCGGACTGGATTCCTCGCTGGTGTGCGCGGTGTCGGCCAAGCTGCTCAAAAAGCCGATCCGCACGTTTGCCATCGGCATGGACGTGGACGCGATCGACCTCAAATATGCGCGCCAGGTGGCGGATTATCTGCACGCCGACCACACCGAGGTCATCATCTCGCGCGACGACGTGATCCGCGCGCTGCCCAAGGTGGTGGCGCTGCTGGGCACCTACGATATCACCACGATCCGCGCGAGCATCGGCATGTATCTTGTGTGCAAGGCGATCCACGAGCAAACGGACATTCGCGTGCTGATGACGGGCGAAATTTCGGACGAGCTGTTTGGCTACAAATACACCGACTTTGCGCCGTCGGCCGCGGAGTTCCAAAAGGAAGCCGAAAAACGCGTGCGTGAGCTGTATATGTACGACGTACTGCGCGCCGACCGGTGCATCTCGGTGAACTCGCTCGAAGCGCGGGTGCCGTTCGGCGACCTCGACTTTGTGTCGTATGTGATGTCGGTGGACCCGGAGAAAAAGCTGAACAAATATCACAAGGGCAAATACCTGCTGCGCCATGCGTTTGAAGGCGACTATCTGCCCGAGGAAATTCTGATGCGCGAAAAAGCGGCGTTCAGCGACGCGGTGGGCCATTCGATGGTGGACGACCTGAAAGCCTACGCCGAGGAATGCTACACCGACGCGCAGTTTGAGGAAAAGCGCAAACAGTATCTGTTTGCCCAGCCGTTCACCAAAGAGTCGCTGCTCTACCGCGAGCTGTTTGAGCGCAGCTATCCGGGGCAGGCCGCCATGGTCAAGGACTTTTGGATGCCGAACAAATCGTGGGCGGGCTGCGACGTGAACGACCCGTCGGCGCGCGTGCTGTCGAACTACGGCGCAAGCGGAAAATAACGCATCCCGCGCAGTTTCCCTTTTCTTTCCACTCTCCCCGGCCGTGCTCCGCCGGTCTGTTCGCCGCCGCGCGCAGACCGATGCACGCCGGGGAGTTTTTTTTTGCGCATGTGCGTTTCCGTTCCGGCCTCCCCCGGTGGGGATTGCTTACATAAAGCCCTTGCTTTTCCGCGCCGGATGTGCTATGATAAATGCGCTGAATTTTTCGATTTCTGAGGTGATCGCATTGCCCATTCGCATCCCGAATCAGCTTCCGGCCTATCACACGCTCACGGGCGAAAACATTTTTGTGATGACGCAGACCCGCGCCGTTACGCAGGACATCCGCCCGCTGCAAATTTTGCTGCTGAACCTGATGCCCACCAAAATTGACACCGAAACGCAGCTTTCGCGCCTGCTGGGCAACACCCCGCTGCAAATCGAGCTCAACCTCATCGCCACGCGCAGCCACGCCGCGCACCACACGCCGCGCGCCCACATGCAGGCGTTTTATCAGCATTTCGACGATGTGTGCGACCGCAATTTCGACGGCATGGTCATCACCGGCGCGCCGGTGGAACAGCTTCCGTTTGAACAGGTGGACTACTGGCCCGAGCTTTGCCGCATCATGGATTGGAGCCGCACCCATGTGCACAGCACGTTCCACATCTGCTGGGCGGCGCAGGCCGGGCTCTATCACCATTTCGGCGTGCCCAAGCGCCCCCTGCCGCAAAAGCTCTGCGGCGTGTATCCTCACCGTGTGGTGCACAAAAACTCCATTTTGTTCCGCGGGTTCGACGATGTGTTCCAAGTGCCGCATTCCCGCTGCACCACCGTGCTGCGGGCCGACATTGAACGCGTGCCCGCGCTCAAAATTCTGGCCGAATCGCCCGAAGCCGGGGTGTACGCCGTGTCTACCAACGGCGGGCGGCAGATTTTTGTCACCGGCCATTCGGAATACGACGCCGACACCCTCGCGAACGAATACCGCCGCGACTGCGGCCGGAGCCTGCATCCCGCGCTGCCCGCGCACTATTTTCCGCACGACGACCCCGCGCAGGAGCCGCCCGTCACCTGGCGCTCGAGCGCCAACCTGCTTTTTTCCAACTGGCTGAACTATTTTGTCTACCAAACCACGCCGTTCGACCTCGCGGCGATCGGCGCCGCGCAGCCGGAAGCGCCGTCTTTTTGAGCAGGCGGCATCCGCCGTTGTTCCGCGCACCGCAAACCGCGCAAGCCGCGGCTTGATTTCATAAAAAAAATACCCCAAAGGAGTGTTCCGTCATGGATTTGAAAGGAAAAAAAATCAACTTTTTGGGTGACAGCATCACCCAAGGCGTGGGCGCGTCCGACGCCGACCACGTTTACCATCAGGTGCTCAAAAAAAGCGCCGGGCTGGCCGAGGCCCGCAACTACGGCCTGAGCGGCACGCGCATTGCGCGGCAGCAGCATCCCACCGAATATGAGCCGAGCTTCGACCGGGATTTTTGCATGCGCGCGGCCGAAATGGACCCCGACGCCGATGCGGTGGTCGTGTTTGGCGGTACCAACGACTTTGGCCACGGCGATGCGCCGCTCGGCACGTTTGCCGATCGCACGCCCGCCACGTTCTACGGCGCGCTGCACACGCTTTTTGTCTCGCTGATCGAAAAATACCCCGATGTGCCGGTGGTGGTGCTCACCCCGATGCACCGCTGGAACGAGGACAATCCGCGCGGCGATAACAAGCCCGCCGACGTGGGGACGCTCAAAACCTATGTGCACATCATCCGCGAGGTGGCGGAATATTATTCGCTGCCGGTGCTCGATCTCTACGCGTCCAGCGGGCTCCAGCCGCAGGTGCCGGTGATCCGCGAAAAATATGTGCCGGACGGTCTGCACCCGAGCGATGCGGGCAACGCGCGCATTGCGCTGCTGCTTCGGCATTTTCTCGAGGCGCTCTGAGCGCATCGCTATCCATTTTCTGCAAAATTCGTCGGAACCGCAAGCGAAATTCGTTTGCTGTTCCGAATTTTTTTTCGCCCGTTTTTTTCGTGCTCATTTTATGCTATAATAAGAGCAGCATAAAAATTGCCCCTTTGCCCCCGAAAGGACCGCGAAAATATCATGATGACCGTAAATTATCACACGCACACCCCCCGCTGCCGCCACGCCTCCGGTTCCGAGCGCGAATATGTGGCGCAGGCGCTTGCCCGCGGGCTCACCGAGCTGGGCTTTTCCGACCATGCGCCCTATCTTTATCCCAACGGCTACCGCTCCACGTTCCGCATGGATCCCGACCAGTTTTCGGATTATTGCCAAACGCTGACCGCACTGCGCACGGAATACAACGGCCGCATTGCGCTGCATATCGGGCTCGAAATGGAATACTATCCGGCGCTGTTTGGCCCCACGCTGGATTGGATGCGCCAATTTCCGCTGGAATATCTCATTTTGGGTCAGCATTATCTCGATAATGAATACGACACCCACGTTTACTCCGGCGCCGAAACCACCAGCGAGCCGGTGCTGGCGCGCTACGTTGCGCAGGT
>CAKUME010000018.1 GCA_934667575.1 uncultured Eubacteriales bacterium
GCGGTGTTTTTGGCATCGGACTGCGCGGAACGCACGCTGCGCAACGCGCGGCGCATTGCGGCGGAGTGCGGCGCGCAGGCGCTGGATCTGCCGTGCACCCGCGCGCAGCTCGGGCACGCGATCGGCTGCCCGCCCACCGGTGTGGCTGCGATTCAAAATCGCGGGCTGGCGCAAAAGGCGTGCGCGCTGCTTGCCGCCCAAAGCCCGGCGGGGTGCAACGAGAATCAAGGAGGTAATGACTGATGATGATAAAATATCGGCTCGGCGAGGTCGCCAAGGATTTGAACAAAACCAACAAAGAGGTGGCGGAAACGCTGAACGAGTATACCGGTCAGCTCAAAAAGCCGGCCGCGTCGCTGGATGAATCGGAGCTGAATGTGATTTTTGATGCGTTCACCAAGCAGGCCGAGGTGCCGAGCTTTGATGAATATTTCAGCCATCGGGACGAATCGGCCGCACCGGAACAAAAGCCCGCGGAGCGCACGGCTCCGGCCGAAGCACCCGCTGCACCCCAGCCTGCCCCGGCCGAAAAACCGGCCGAGAAGCCGGCGGAGAAACCGGCAGAAAAACAGCCCGAGCCCAAACCGGCGGCTCCGGCGGCTGAGTCCAAACCGGCCGAACAGCAGCCCGAGCGCCGCGAAAAGCCCGCCGCCCGGCCGCAGGAGCCGCGTGCGGCACGCCCGAACAACGCGCAAAAGCCGGAGAATAAACCGGCCAAAGCGCAGAAAAATAATCATGCGCCCGCAGCGGCGCGCCCGAACAATGCGCAAAAGCCCAACCGCCCTGCCAAGCTGCAGAACGGCCGTCCGCAGCCGCAAAAAAGCGGCGCGCCGGTGCAGGCCACGCCCGAAAACGGCGATTATCGCCGCCCGGTGCGCATTGTGGACACCCGCACCAGCAATGTGGAAATTGAAAAATACAATGAAAAATACGACCGCATGGCCTACGACAAGGTGCGCACCGAAACCACCGCGGCCAAGCAGAAGCTGAACCAGCGCTCGCGCCAGGATCGCGGCCGCCCGCGTTCCCGCAAGGAAACCGAGCAGGAGCGGCTGCGCCGCATCGCGCTGGAGCGCCAGAAAAAGCCGATGACCATCACGGTGCCCGAGGAGATCACGGTGGGCGAGCTGGCGCTGCGCCTCAAGGCGACCGCCGCCGAGGTCATCAAAAAGCTCATTGCGCTCGGCAGCTTTGTCACGGTGAACGACGTGATCGACTTTGACACCGCGTCGCTCGTCGCAATGGAATTTAATGCCAAAGTGGAAAAAGAAGTGGTCGTGACCATCGAAGACCGCATCATTGACGACAGCGAAGACACCGACGAAAACCTGGTGCCGCGCGCGCCGGTGGTGGTGGTGATGGGCCATGTGGACCACGGCAAGACCTCGCTGCTCGACGCCATTCGCCACGCGCATGTCACCTCCACCGAAGCGGGCGGCATCACGCAGCACATCGGCGCCTATCGCGTGCACATTCACGACCGCGACATCACCTTCCTCGACACGCCCGGCCACGCGGCGTTCACCACCATGCGCGCCCGCGGTGCGCAGGTGACGGATATCGCCGTGCTGGTGGTGGCCGCCGACGACGGCATCATGCCGCAAACCGTGGAAGCCATCAACCATGCCAAGGCGGCGGGCGTTTCCATCATTGTGGCGATCAATAAAATGGATAAACCGCACGCGAACCCCGACCAGGTGAAGCAGCAGCTCACCGAATATGAGCTGGTGCCCGAGGAGTGGGGCGGCGACGTGCCGTGCATTCCGGTGTCGGCCGTGACCAAGCAGGGCATCGACGATCTGCTCGAAATGATCACGCTGGTGGCCGACATGAAGGAACTCAAGGCGAACCCCGACCGCGCGGCCAAGGGCACCGTGATCGAGGCGCGGCTGGATAAGGGCAAGGGCCCCATTGCCACGGTGCTGGTGCAAAACGGCACGCTGCATGCGGGCGACATTATCGTGGCAGGCACCACCGTGGGCCGTGTGCGCGCGATGACCGACGACCGCGGCCGCAAGGTGGAGCAGGCGGGTCCGAGCGTGCCGGTGGAGATCACCGGCCTTGACGACGTGCCGGTGGGCGGCGACATCTTCAACGTGGTGAGCGACGAACGGCTCGCGCGCGAGTTGGTGGAGCAGCGCCGCAACGCGCTCAAGGAAGAGGCCTTTAACGCCCAAACCAAGGTCACGCTGGATAATCTGTTCGATCAGATGCAGCAGGGCGAAATGAAGGAGCTCAAGATCATTGTGAAGGCCGACGTGCAGGGCTCGGTGGAAGCGGTGAAGCAGTCGCTCGAAAAGCTCAGCAACGACGAGGTGCGCGTGAACGTGATCCACAGCGGCGTGGGCGCGGTGAGCGAATCGGATGTGATGCTCGCCAACGCCTCCAACGCCATCATCGTGGGCTTCAACGTGCGGCCCGACCCGGTGGCCGAAGAAAACGCCAAGCGCGACGGCGTGGATATGCGCCTGTATCGCATCATCTACGACTGCATCAACGAAATTGAATCCGCCATGAAGGGCATGCTCGCGCCCAAACAGCGCGAAGTGGCGCTCGGGCGTGCGGAGTGCCGCCAGGTGTATCATGTGTCCAACGTGGGCACCGTGGCGGGCTGCTATGTGCTCGACGGCAAGATCACCCGCGCCGCGCAGCTGCGCATTGTGCGCGACGGCATTGTGATCGCCGACGACAAGATCGTTTCGCTGCGCCGGTTCAAGGACGATGTGAAAGAAGTGGCGCAGGGCTATGAGTGCGGCATCGGTTTGGAGCGCTTCAACGACCTCAAGGAGGGCGACATTTTTGAAGCCTACACGATCGAGGAATACCGCGAAGACTAACAAAGGAGCGGATCGAATTGCCCAGTTATAAATTGCAGCGCGACACCGAAGACATCCGCCGCGAGCTGACCGACATTTTTCGCCAGCTCAAGGATCCGCGGGTGGCGGGCACCATGCTCAGCATTGTGCGGGTGGAGCTCAGCAACGACCATTCCTACTGCAAGGTGTATGTGAGCGCGCTCGAGGGAATGGCGCGCGCCCAAAAGGCGGCCGAGGGGCTGAACAACGCCGCGGGCTTTGTGCACAACGAGCTGCGCGCGCGGCTGTCGCTGCGCCATGTGCCCACAATGGTTTTTGCCGCGACCGATTCGATTGAATACAGCGCGGAAATTTCCCGCAAAATTGAAGAGCTCAAAAAAGAGGACGAGGCGCGCGGGGAATAATCCGCCCGCCCGCGGCCGGTTCCCCATGCACAGCGGTAATGGCAACACGCAAACCGGCGCAGCCGGAGCCATTGCCGCTGTTTTTTGCAAAACGAACCGCCGCGCAAAGCATTTGGCATAAAAACCTAATATACAATGAACCGTGAAATGGCAGAAATTTCCAACATGATGCATTCCATGGGTGAGAATCACGCAGACGCACAAAAAACGAGCTGCAAAATTTGATGATACGAGGGAGATCCCGATGGCGAACATTTCTCTGCAACAGGCCGCCGCGCTGCTGCGCAGCCATGGCCGCATCCGCATTTTAACGCATCAGTCGCCCGACGGCGACACGCTGGGCAGCGCAGGCGCGCTTTGCCTGGGGCTTCGCGCGCTGGGCAAGCAGGCGCAGTTTGTGTGCGCCGACCCCATTCCGGCCAAATACGACGCGATGTTGGGCGGCATTGCGCCGCAGGCGTTTGAGCCGGATCTGATCGTGGCGGTGGACGTGGCCGACGCGGCGCTGCTGGGCGACGGGCTGGCGGAATACGCGCAGTGCACCGACCTGTGCCTGGACCATCACGGTTCCAACACCGGCTGGGCGCGCGCCACGGTGGTGGACGCTGCGGCGGCCGCCGCGTGCGAGGTCATTGCGGCGCTGCTCAGGCTGCTGGGCGCGGCGCGTACGCCGGCGATCGCGAACTGCCTGTATACCGGCTTGTGCACCGACACCGGCTGCTTCCGCTATTCCAACACCACGCCGCGCACCCTGCGACTGGCCGCCGAGCTGATGGAGAACGGCGCAAACGCGGCGGAAATCAACCTGCAAATGTTCGAGATCAAGTCGCAGGGGCGGCTGCGGCTGGAACGCGCGGCGCTGGAGCACCTGACCTATGCGTTCGGCGGGCAGGCGGCGCTGCTCGTGCTCACGCGGCACACGCTCGACGAAGTGGGTGCGCGCGACGAAGACCTCGAGGGTCTGGCGTCGCTGCCGCGCAACATTGAGGGCGTGCGCGTGGGCTTCACGCTCAAGGAACGCACGCCGGGCGAGTTCCGCATTTCGGTGCGCTCGGACGCCAGCGTGAACGCATCGGCACTTTGCCGCACGCTGGGCGGCGGCGGCCATCCCTGCGCCGCAGGCTGCAAGCTCGCGGGCAGCGCCGACGAAGTGACGGCGCGCTTGCTCGCCGCGGCAGCGCCGTTTTTGACTGCCGAAGGGAGCGACCGCGCGTGACGGGCATTCTGATTTTGGACAAACCGCAAAAGTTCACGTCGTTCGACGCGGTGGCGGTGCTGCGCCGCCTGTGCGGCACACGCAAAATCGGCCACACCGGCACGCTCGACCCCATGGCGACGGGCGTGCTGCCCATTTTGGTGGGCGGAGCCACGCGCGCGGCCGAACTGCTGCCCGACACCGGCAAGGCCTATCGGGCGTCGTTCCGGCTCGGGCTGCGCACCGACACGCAGGATATTTGGGGCCAAGTGCGGCAGGAATCGCCGTTTTGCGTGTCGGCGGCGCAGCTCGAAGCGGCGTGCGCCCCGCTGCGCGGCGATATTATGCAGGTGCCGCCCATGATGTCGGCCATTCGGCAAAACGGCGTGCGGCTCTACGATCTGGCGCGGCAGGGCGTGGAGGTGGCGCGCGACGCGCGGCCGGTCACGGTGTCGGAGCTCACGGTGGAATCGTTTTTGCCGGCCGACGGCACGGGCGAGCTGACCATTCGGTGCTCCAAGGGCACCTATGTGCGCACGCTGATCGCCGACCTGGGCGACGCGCTGGGCTGCGGCGCGGTGATGACCGCCCTGCGCCGCACCGAAGCCTGCGGGTTTACACTGGCCGATGCGATCTCGCTCGAAACGGCGCGGGCGCTTGCGGCGGAAAACCGGCTGGCCGCGCAGCTGCGCCCGGTGGAATCGCTGTTTGCGTCGCTGCCGGTCATCGCGGTCACGCCCGCGCAGGCCACGCGCTTTGCCAACGGCGGCGCGCTCGCGTTTGACCGATTGCCTGCGCGCCGGGCGCTGCCCAACGGGGCGCGCTATCGGGTGTGCACGCAGGCGGGCGTGTTTTTGGGGCTGGGGGAGGCCGACGGCGCGCAGCAGGAGCTGAAAATGCGCCGCCTGTTTTTGCCCGAAGCCGCGAAAGGAGAGTGACCCCGCATGGAGATCCTGCACCGGCCGGAACGGTCGGACGTACCCACCGCCATTGCGCTTGGCGGATTCGACGGCCTGCACCGGGGGCATCAGGCGGTGCTTCGGGCGGCGCTCGGCGACCCGGCTCTGTGTTCCGCCGTGTTCACCTTTGACAGTCTGCCGCAGGTGAAGCACAATCGGCGGCTGATGTCGGCCGCCATGCAGCAGTCGCTGCTCGCACAAATGGGCTTTGCGCGGATCTATCGGGCCGATTTTCACGCGCTGCACGCCATGTCGCCCGAATCGTTTGTCACGGAGCTGCTCGCCAAGCGGCTGCGCACAAAAAAGATCAGCTGCGGCTTTAACTATCGCTTTGGCTACCAAGGCGCGGGCGACAGCGCACTGCTGCAAAAGCTGTGCGCGCCGCTGGGCATTGCGGTCGCGGTGGTGCAGCCGGTGATGGCCGAAGGCGCGCCGGTGAGCTCCACCCGCATTCGCACGCTGATGGAGCAGGGCGAAGCGGAGGCCGCCGCGGCGCTGCTGGGGCGGCCCTTTGCGATCGATTTTGCCGTGTCGCACGGCCGCGAGCTGGGGCGCACCATCGGCATGCCCACGATCAATCAGGTGTTTCCCGACGATTTTGTGCTGCCGCGGTTTGGGGTGTATGCCTCGGTGGCGGTGGTGAACGGGCGGCGCTATGCGGGCGTGACGAACGTGGGCGTGAAGCCCACGGTGGGCGCGGAGCGGCCGCTGGCCGAAACGAACATTCTCGGCTTTGCGGACGACCTCTACGGCCAATGCATTCCGCTCGAGCTGCACCATTTTCTGCGCCCGGAGCAAAAGTTCCCGTCGGTGGCGGCGCTGGGCGCGCAAATGGCGCGCGACCGGGCGCACGCGGCGGCGCTGCTCGGGGAATCGGGCGCGCTGCGCGGGTGAAAAATCCGAAAAAATCCGCCCAGGGGCTTTACAAATCAAATGGTTTGTGTTATACTATACAAGTCAGTTTTGTACCCTTTTTCGGTTCCAGGGTTGCGCCCCGATCGGGGATGTACACCTGCCTGCTACTGAAATTGAGGAATATATGAAAGAGGTGTCTTCACTATGCTGAAGGAAGAAAAAACCGCCATTATCCAGGAATATGCGACCCATGAGGGCGACACCGGTTCGCCGGAGGTTCAGGTTGCAGTGCTCACCCACCGCATCAACAGCCTCACGGAGCATCTCAAAGCCCATCCCAAGGATCACCATTCCCGCCGCGGCCTGCTCAAGATGGTCGGCCAGCGCCGCAACCTGCTCGGTTATCTCGCAAAAGTGGATATCGAGCGCTATCGTGCGCTGATCGCCAAACTCGGCATCCGTAAATAATTCCGGTTTTTGAACGAGGCAGGCCGCGCAAGCAGCCTGCCTTCGGGCTTTTCATTTCCTTCTTTGCCGCACGGCGTTAGCAGTAAAACGAGCCCCCGATTTCCGCATGCTCGCGTGCGGAGGTTGGTTTCATTGCTAATTCTGGCGGCTCCCTTGATGTCCCAATTCTAAAAAAACGGAGGGTATCCAGAGTTATGTTTGAAAATTACCGTGTTTTTGAAACCGAGCTGGCCGGGCGGCCGTTGATCGTGGAAACCGGAAAAATTGCGCAGCTGGCCAACGGCGCGGCGTTTGTGCATTACGGCGACACCGTGGTGAGTGTGGCGGTGGCGGCAAGCGAAAAGCCTCGCGACGGCATCGATTTTTTCCCGCTTTCGGTGGATTTTGAAGAAAAGCTCTATGCGGTGGGCCGCATTCCCGGCTCCTACCTCAAACGCGAAGGCCGCCCGAGCGAAAAGGCAATTTTGGCCTCGCGCGTGATCGACCGGCCCATCCGCCCGCTGTTCCCCAAGGATATGCGCAACGATGTGTGCATTACCTGCACGGTGATGTCGGTGGATCCGGACTGCTCGCCCGAAATCACCGCCATGATCGGCACCTCCATTGCGCTCTCCATTTCGGACATTCCGTGGCACGGGCCGATTTCGGGCGTGTCGGTGGGTTATATCGACGGCGAATATATCATCAACCCCACGGCGGAGCAGCGCAAGGTGAGCGAGATGGCGGTCACGGTGGCGTCCACCGACCGGCGCATTGCCATGATCGAGGCGGGCGCCAAGTGCGTGTCGGACGACGTGATGTTCAACGGCATCATGGCGGGCCACGAAGCCAACCAGAAGATCATCTCGTTTATTAAAGACATTCAGAACGCGATCGGCAAGCCGAAGTTCGATTATCCGTCGGACAAGCCGTCGGGCGAGATGCTCGACGCGATCAAGGCGTTTGCCGTGGACGATGTGCGCGCGGCGCTCGACACGCCGGATAAGCGCGTGCGCGACGAGCGGCTCAAGCCGGTGTATGAAAAAGTGCACGCCGAGTTTGACCCGATTTATCCCGACCAGGAGGCGCAGATCGATTCGTGCCTGTATATGACGCAGAAATATGTGGTGCGCCGCTGGCTGCTCGACGAGCAGAAGCGTGTGGACGGCCGCGGCATGGATCAGATTCGTCCGCTGGCCGCCGAGGTGGGCCTGCTGCCGCGTGTGCACGGCTCCGGCCTGTTCACCCGCGGTCAAACGCAGGTGCTCACCACCGTCACCCTCGGCCCGGTGAGCGATCAGCAGCTGCTCGACGGCATCGACGAGGACGAAACCAAGCGCTATATGCATCAATATAACTTCCCGTCCTATTCGGTGGGTGAGGCGCGCCCCGTGCGCAGCCCCGGCCGCCGCGAGATTGGTCACGGCGCGCTGGCCGAGCGCGCGCTGCTGCCGGTGATCCCGCCGGTGGAGGAGTTCCCCTATGCGCTGCGGCTGGTGTCGGAGGTGGTTTCGTCCAACGGCTCCACCTCGCAGGGCTCGGTGTGCGGTTCCACGCTGGCGCTCATGGACGCGGGCGTGCCGATCAAGGAGCCGGTGGCGGGCATTTCGTGCGGCCTCATCACCGAGGGCGACCGCTGGATGACCATGGTGGACATTCAGGGCCTCGAGGACTTTTTTGGCGATATGGACTTTAAGGTGGCGGGCACGCACACCGGCATCACCGCGATTCAGATGGATCTGAAGATCGACGGTCTCACGCCCGAAATCATCCGCGAAGCGCTGGCCAAAACGCATCAGGCGCGCAACTATATTCTGGACGAGGTGATCCTCAAGGCGATTCCCGCGCCGCGGGCGGAGCTGTCGCAGTATGCGCCCAAGATGCTCTCCACGGTGATCCCGGTGGACAAGATCCGCGAAGTGATCGGCACCGGCGGCAAGGTGATTCAAAAGATCTGCGCCGAGTGCAACGTGAAGGTGGATGTGCAGGAGGACGGCAATGTGTTTGTTTCGTCGAACAACATCGACGATTGCCGCCGCGCGATCACGATCATCAACACGATCGTGAACGACCCGGAGCCGGGCGCGATCTTCAAGGGCAAGGTGACCCGCCTGATGGACTTTGGCGCGTTTGTGGAAATTGCGCCGGGCAAGGAAGGGCTGGTGCACATTTCCCGCCTGGACGTGAAGCGCACCGAAAAAGTGACCGACGTGGTCAACGTGGGCGACGAGATCCTGGTGAAGGTGCTTGAAATTGACGATAAGGGCCGCTTGAACCTCTCGCGCCGCGATGCACTGATCGAGGTGGAGGGGCTGGTGCCGGAAAACACGATTTCCGATGCGCCGCGCCGCCCGGCCGGTGACCGCAGAGATCACCGCAATTTCCGCCACTAAACTCATTATTGATTCGATCGGCGGGGCCGCACAGGGGGAATCGCCCCGGTTGTGCGGCCCTTTTTTGAATTTTGCGCGAAGGAGCGAACGAATTGGCGCGGGAACATATCGAATGGAGCAACGGGCTCCAGGTTTGGCTCGAGGAGCAGCAAAACCGTTACACGGCGAGCTTTGGCGTGTGGGTGGCGTCGGGCTCCAGCATGGAAACGCCGCACAGCAACGGGGTGTCGCACTTTTTGGAGCATATGTGCTTCAAGGGGAGCGGCGGGCGCAGCGCGGCGGAGCTGGCGGCGCGCATTGATGCGATCGGCGGCCAGCTCGACGCCTACACCACCAAGGAATACACCTGCTTTTATGCGCGCACGCTCACCGAGCATGTGGCCGAGGGCTTTGGCCTGTTGGCCGACATGGTGGCGCGCCCGCACATGACGCCCGAAACCTTTGAAACGGAGCGCGGTGTGGTGCTGGAAGAAATTGGAATGAGCAGCGACGACCCAGAGGACGCGGTGGGCGAACAGCTGGAGCGCGCCGTGTGGCGCGATTCGCCCTATGGCATGCCCATTTTGGGCACGCGCGAAACGGTGGAGGCGCTCACGCTCAACGATTTGCAGTGCGCCCGTGCACAGGCCTATGCGCCGAACCGGATGGTGATCTCGGTGTCGGGGCGGTTCGACCGCGACGCGCTGCTGCGCCGCATCGACGATTGCTTTGGCGCCATGCAGCCCGGCGAGCCGCGCCCCAAAATTCCGCAAATTCCTTATCATCCGGCGCATTTGTGCCAAAAACGGCGCATGGAGCAAACGCACCTGTGCTTTTGCCTGCCGTCGATCTCATCGCGCGACCCGCGCCGCTGGGCGCTGTCTATGCTGAACCATGCGGTGGGCGGCTGCGATTCCTCGCGCCTGTTCCAGCGCATCCGCGAGGAGCTGGGGCTCGCGTATGCCATTGAATCCGACCCGTCCAAATACGAAAGCGGCGGCGCGTTCTATGTGCAGGCGGCGGTGAATCCGTCGCAGGCGGAGCGGGCGGCGCGCGAGATTGCGGCGGTGCTGCGCCGGGCGCAGGCCGGCATTTCGGAAGCGGAGTTTGTGCGCGCGCGCGAAGGGCTCAAGTCGGCGCTGCGCATGAGCATGGAAAGCAGCGTGGAGCGTGCGGCCTATGCGGGCCGCGGCGCACTGGCGGGCGAGGTGCTGTCGGACGACGAACTGCTGGCGCAGGTGGAAGCCGTGACGCGCGCGCAGGTGAACGCGCTGGCGACGGAGCTGTTCGATCTGCGGCAGTTGTCCACATCGGTGTGCGGCCCGGCCGCGCACCCGGAGTTTTTTGAATCCCTCGCGCGGGCGTGACAAACGGCGCAAAGTGTGGTATAATAGCGATGGGATCATTTTTACATTTCGGGAGGCAGACGTTTATGGCGCAGGTGAAAGAGAAAAAACCGGAAACGCCGGAAAAAAAGACATGGCGTGACCGCATTCGGGTGAATTTGCACGGGGCGTTCCGCCGCTCGCCGTATGCGCTGGACGATGCCGAAACCGCGCCGGACGCGCCGGATGCGCCGGAAAAAACGGCCGCGAATCCGTTTGCGCTTTCGGACGAGGAGCAGCAGGCGGCCGCGCAGGCGGAAATTGCGGCGCAGCCCGCCGCACCCCGGCGCAAAAAGGGGCTGGCGTCCGAAAATCCGTTTTTGCTTTCGGACGAAGAGCGGCAGGCGGCCGAACGGGCGGAATGCGCGGCCGACACCGATGCCGCCCCCGCCGCGCCGGACGCCGAAGCCGCACAGCCGGCCGAGGCGGTGTCGGCAAACGAGCTCAAAAAGCACCACAAACGCCGCTGGTACGGCATTCCCGTGGGCACGCTGGTGC
>CAKUME010000019.1 GCA_934667575.1 uncultured Eubacteriales bacterium
GTGATCGTATGGAACGAAAACATCCACGATGCGCAGCCCGCGGTGAAGGCGATTTACCCCAGCGGCCTGCACGGTTGCATTGCGCAAACGCTGAACGCCGACGGACGGTTCCATGCCCGCACCGCCACGCTCGACCAGCCTGCGCAGGGGCTGCCGGACGAAGTGCTCAATACCGCCGATGTGCTCGTTTGGTGGGGGCATTGTGCGCACGACCGCGTGGACGATGCGCTGGTGGAAAAAATTGCGCGCCGCGTGGTGCTCGAGGGCATGGGCCTGATCGTGCTGCATTCCGGGCACTACTCCAAAATTTTTCGCAGGCTGATGGGCACCGGCTGCCGCTCCCGCTGGCGTGAGGAAAACGAAAAGGAGCGCCTGTTCGTGGTGGAGCCGGGCCATCCCATTGCGGCCGGACTGCCGCCGTTTTTTGAGCTGCCGCACGAAGAAACCTACGGCGAGCGGTTCGATATTCCCGCGCCGGACGCGCTGGTGCTGCTGAGCTGGTTTTCGGGCGGCGATGTGCTGCGCAGCGGCTGCTGCTGGAATCGCGGCATCGGCAAGGTGTTCTATTTTCGCCCGGGCCACGAAACATTTCCCACCTATCACGACCCCAATGTGCAAAAAATCCTCTGCAACGCGGCGGCTTGGGCGGCGCCGAGCCTGGGGCCGGTTCCGGTTTACGGCCAATGCAAAGCGCCCGAGGCCGCGCACTGAGCGTTTGCTCCGGCGGCGCAGCATGGCGGCTCACAAAGAAAGGAACGGTGGATACTTATGGAAAAGAATTTTGGCATTGGCGTGGTAGGCTGCGGCGGCATTGCAAACGGCGCGCATCTGCCGCCGCTCAGCAAAGCGCACGGCGCGCATATTGCCGCGCTGTGCGATATCAACCCGCAGGCGCTGCGCGACACCGCACAAAAATACGGCATTGACGCGGCGCACTGCTTTGCAGATTACCGCGACCTGATCGCTTGCCCCGATGTGGATGCGGTAGAGGTGTGCACACCCAATTTGCAGCACTGCCCCATTGCGTCGGCGGCGCTGCGCGCGGGCAAACCGGTCAACGTGGAAAAACCGGTCGGCATGTCGGCCGACGAGGTGCATGCGCTGAACGCGCTGGCTGCCGAGGCGGGGCTGCCGGGCATGGTGTGTTTTTCCTATCGCTTTATGCCCGCCGTGCGCTATGCCAAGGAGCTGATCGACGCAGGGCGCATTGGCCGCATCGTGAGCATTTATGCGCAATACCTCAAATCGAGCGCCTATATGCCCGGACGGCGGCTCGACTGGCGCTTTGACGCGTCCATTGCGGGCTGCGGCGTTTCGGGCGACCTCGGCGCGCATGTGGTGGACATGATCCGCTTTTTGGCCGGAGATTTTGACACGCTTGCCGCGCAGACGGGCATTGCCGTGAAGCAGCGCAAAAAGCTCGACAGCGAGGAGCTGGCACCGGTGACAACCGATGATTTCTGCCATTTTTTAGCAAACCTCAAAAGCGGCGTGCCCGCCGTGTTTACCATTAGCCGCTGTGCACAGGGCAACGGCAACCATATTATAGTGGATATCTACGGCGACCGCGGTGCGATCCGATTTGATCTGAACTGCCGCGACCAATTGCAGCTGCTCAAGCACGACGACGATGCGCTGGGCCGCCGCGACGGCGAAATGGAAACGGTGCAGGTGCCCGAAGGCTACGGCGTGAGCCAGGAGCAGAGCTTTGTGGATTTGCTGCATGGCCGAGCGCCCCGGTGGACCCCCACGCTTGCCGACGGCGCAGCCGTGCAGCAGGTGCTCGACGCCATTGGCCGTTCGGCAGCGGCACGGGCATGGGTGAAGCTGTAAAAGAGAATAATTTTTGAATCCGCGCACAAAATATCCGCAGAGGCATTGCATTTCGCAAAAAAACGTGGTATACTGAACAGCAAAGAAAGTCATGTCGGATCAGCGGAGCGATGAGAGCAAATCAGACACAGCGGTCTTGCTGTGTTTGGGGTGCTCTTTTTGTTTTGCCGTCCGGCTCAACGCAACAGGAGGAATACGGATGTTTGATGTAGCAATCATTGGCTGCGGCGTGATCGGTGCGGCGGCGGCGTTTGCGCTCTCGCAGCGGGAATGCTCCGTGGTGGTGCTCGAAAAAGAAAACGACGTGGCCACCGGTGCCACCCGCGCCAACAGTGCGATTATCCACGCGGGCTACGACCCGGTGCCGGGCACGTTGATGGCGCGCCTGAATGTGCGCGGTGCCGCGCTCGCGCCCCAGCTGTGCAAACAACTGGATGTGCCGTATCAGCAAATCGGCTCCATGGTGCTGGCGTTTGGCCCCGAAGAAGAAAAAACGCTGCACACGCTTTATGCGCGCGGCCGGCAAAACGGCGTGCCGGGGCTGGAGCTGCTGAGCGGCGACGAGGTGCGCGCGCGTGAGCCCAAGGTGAGCGGCCGGGTCACGGCGGCGCTGTGGGCGCCGAGCGCGGGCATTATCAGCCCGTGGGAATATGCGCTCGCATTCATCGAAACCGCGGTGCGCAACGGGGTGGAGCTGCGGCGCAGCTGCGGCGTGAACGCAATTGTGCGCATCGAAGGCGGATTCCGCATCGAAACCGAACAAGGCCCGGTGGAAGCGCGCCGCATCGTCAACGCGGCGGGCACGCACAGTGATGTGATCCACAACATGGTTTGCGAACCGGCGTTCCGCATTGAACCGAACCTGGGCGAATATTATCTGATGGACAAGTCGGAAGGCGGCCGCGCGCACTGCGTGCTGTTCCAATGTCCCACCGCCGCGGGCAAAGGCGTGCTGGTGTCGCCCACCGTGGGCGGCAACCTGATCGTGGGACCCGACGCCGTGCCGTCGAACGATCCGTCGCGCGTCAACACCACCGGGGAAGGGCTGGCGTTTGTGCGCACGCAGGCGCTCAAAACCATGCCGGATCTGAACTTCCGCGCCTCCATCCGCAATTTTGCCGGTGTGCGTGCCAACTCCGATCAGGATGATTTTTATATTCGGGAATCCGCGCCGGGGTTCGTGGATCTGGCCTGCATCAAATCGCCGGGCCTCAGCTCGGCACCCGCCATCGCCGAGGAGGCCGTGCGTCTGCTCGAACAAAGCGGGCTGGCGCTGCCGCAAAAGGCGCATTGCGTGACCACGCGCACCCGGCTCAAGTTTCGCATCCTGCCGGTGGAGCAAAAGCAGCGGGCAGTGGCGGAAAACCCGCTCTATGGCCGGGTGATTTGCCGCTGCGAAACGATTACCGAGGGCGAAATTATGGACGCGCTGCATGCGCCGGTGCCTCCGGTGAGCATCGACGGCGTGAAGCGCCGCTGCGGCACCGGCATGGGACGCTGCCAGGGCGGTTTTTGCGGCCCGCGTGTGGCCGAGATTTTGTCGCGCGAGCTGGGCGTGCCGATGGATCAAATCCTCAAGGACACCAGCGGAACCGAAATTCTCGAATGCGAAACCAAGCAGGCGCATCGCCAAGCTTGAGCGGAAAGGCAGGAAACGAAGCATGGATACCTATGAACTGATTGTGATCGGCGGCGGCCCGGCCGGGTTGGCGGCGGCGTATGCGGCCTATGAGCAGGGGCTGCGCAAAATTCTGATCGTGGAGCGCGACCGCGAGCTGGGCGGCATTTTGAACCAGTGCATCCACAACGGCTTTGGGCTGCACTATTTTAAGGAGGAGCTCACCGGGCCGGAATACGCGGGCCGGTTTATCGAAATGTTGCGCGACACCAATGTGGAGACTGCGCTCGACACCATGGTGCTGCAAATCACGCCCGACAAGGCGGTGCACACCGTCAGCGCAAAGGACGGCTACCGCATTCGCCGCGCGCAGGCCATTGTGCTGGCCATGGGCTGCCGCGAGCGCACCCGCGGCGCCATTGCCATTCCAGGCGACCGCCCGGCGGGCGTATACACTGCCGGCACCGCGCAGCGCTATCTGAATATGGAAGGCTACATGGTGGGCAAGCGCATTGTCATTCTCGGCAGCGGCGACATCGGCCTCATCATGGCCCGCCGCATGACGCTGGAGGGCGCCAAGGTGCTGGCCTGCGTGGAGGTCATGCCCTACTCGGGCGGCCTGAACCGCAACATTGTGCAGTGCCTGCAGGACTTTAACATTCCGCTGTATCTTTCCCACACCATCACCGACATTCAGGGCAAGGGGCGCGTGAACCATGTCACGGTATCGCAGGTGGACGAAAAGCGCAACCCGATTCCCGGCACCGAGATGGAATTTGACTGCGACACGGTGCTGCTGTCGGTCGGTTTGATCCCGGAAAACGAGCTGACCCGCCAGGCGGGCATTGCGATGGATCCGCGCACCAACGGCGCGGTGGTTTACGAGAACATGGAAACCGCAATGCCGGGCGTGTTTGCGTGCGGCAACGTGGTGCATGTGCACGATCTGGTGGACTATGTGACGGCCGAAAGCACCCGTGCGGGCCGCGCGGCGGCCGCCTATGTGCAGCATGGTGAGGCGCCGGCCGAGCGTGTGATCGCGCTCGAAAACGGCGACGGCGTGTCCTACACCGTGCCGCAGCACATTCGTCCCGCCAATGTGGACAAAGCGGCCGACGTGTTCTTCCGGGTGCGCCGCGTGTGCAAAACCAGCGCGATTCAGGTGCGCAGCGGCGACCGCGTGATTGCGGAATACAAGCGCGATCACCTTGCGCCCGGCGAAATGGAGCACATTCTGCTGCCGCGCAAGCTGCTGGACGAAGCCGGTTCCGCGCTTTCGGTGTGCATTGCGGAACAGTAAGGGAGGAATCTGCCATGAAGGAATTGATTTGCATTGTTTGCCCGCGCGGCTGCCATCTGAAGGTGGACGACGAAAACGGCTACCGGGTCACGGGCAACCACTGCCCGCGCGGCGCGGAATACGGCCGCAATGAGCTCACACACCCCACGCGCGTGCTCACCTCCACCGTGAAAATCGCGGGTGCGGCGCATCGCCGCTGTCCGGTAAAAACCGATCGCGCCGTGCCCAAGGAGACGCTGTTCCGAATTATGGACCTGCTCAACGACGTGCAGCTCACCGCCCCGGTCACATGCGGTCAAGTCGTGATCGAAAACGTGGCCGGAACCGGTGCGAATGTGGTGGCCACCCGCACGCTGGAACCGGTGGGTAAAATGGAATAATTTTCGCTCTATTTGAATAAATCGGCGGTCGGCCGCTTGTATTTCGGAATAAAATCCGCTATACTGAAATCGCAAACTGCCGCCGAATGCAAAACCGTTGCGGCAAACCGCGGCGGTGCTTTTTTATCGGAAAACACCGCGACGAACCAAGAGAAAGGACGAACGAAAAATGGATCAATCAAGCATTACGCTCCATCTGACGCATTCGCTCTATAAACAGCTGCCGGGTCGCCCGGTGGAATCGGAAGAAATTTCGCACATTCATGCGCTGCGCGGCGAAACCGTGTCGGTGCAGGTGATTGCCGCCATGACGGGCGCCGGGCGCGTGCAGGTGGATGCCGAGGTGCAGTCGCCGCTGCCGTTCCGCCTGCGCCGGGTGATGACGGTGCCGGTGCGTCTGGCTGCCTATCCCGATTCCCACGACGACGGCTATCTGTCGGTGGAGCCGGGGCTTTATCCCGACCTGCTGGCCGATTACGCACCCGGCAGCCGGTGCTGGGTCACCCGGCTGGAGCCGCTGAATTTCTGGATCGAGTTCACCGTTCCGGCTTCGCAGCCGGCGGGGGATTACCCCATGGTGTTCCGCCTGCACGGCGATGAATCCGATGCCGCGCAGGAAATTCGGCTCACGGTCACGGTGCTTGCGGCCGAGCTGCCGCCGCAAACGCTCAAGTGCACCCAGTGGTTCCATAGCGACTGCCTCGCGGATTATTATCATGTGTCCGTGTTTTCGCCCGAGTATTGGCGCATCATCGAGAACTTTATGCGCGCGGCGGTGCAGAGCGGAACCAATATGATTCTCACCCCCATATTCACCCCGGCGCTCGACACCGCCGTGGGCAGTGAGCGCACCACGGTGCAGCTGGTGGATGTGACGGTGAATGCGGACGGCACCTATGCGTTCGGCTTTGACCGGCTGCTGCAATGGGTGAACCTGGCGCACCGCGTGGGCATCACCGACTTTGAAATGGCGCACCTGTTCACACAGTGGGGGGCCAAATTCTGCCCGAAAATCATGGCGCACACCCCGCAGGGCGACCGCCGCATCTTTGGCTGGGCGGACGATGCCGACGGCGACCGCTATGTGACGTTTTTGCGCGCGTTTTTGCCTGCGCTCACGGCCAAGCTGCGCGAATGGGGCATTGCGGCGCACTGCACGTTCCACATTTCGGACGAGCCGTCGGCCGAGGCGCTGCCGCACTATCTCAAGTTGCGCGAAATTGTGCTGCCGCTGATTCCGGGCTTCCGCGTGATGGATGCGCTGTCGCATTACGGTTTCTACGAGCAGGGCGCGGTCGACATTCCGGTGGCGGCGCTGGATGCCGCGCAGCCGTTTGTGGACCATCATGTGGAGCCGCTGTGGGTCTACTACTGCTGCGGCCAAGGCCAGTCGCACGAAAGCAACCGCTTCATCGCCATGCCGTCGGTGCGCAACCGCGTGCTCGGGTTCCAGATGTATCTCGAAGGTGTGTCGGGCTTTTTGCACTGGGGCTTCAATTACTATAACGACTGCTGCTCCGCGCACCACATCGATCCGTTCCTCACCGCCGACGGCGACAGCGCCTATCCGGCGGGCGACCCGTTCCTGATTTATCCGGGCGAGGGCGGAGTGCCGCTGGGATCCATTCGCCAGATGGTGTTTGCCGAGGCGATTCAGGATCAGCGCGCGTGCCGGCTGCTGGAGCAAAAAATTGGCCGCGACCGCGTGTGCGAAATGATTCGCAGCGCCGGCATCCGCGGTTTCCTCGATTATCCGATGGATGCCGCAGCGCTGCTCGCGCTGCGCGGTGAAATCAACGCGGCGATTGCCCGCGCCTGATTCCGCCCGCGCCGCGTCCGGGTTCGGGGCGCGGCCCCAAACGCGCGAACACAAAACAAAACCGCATCTGCCAAACGGAGGCTGTGCCTCGGGCAGATGCGGTTTTTTGCGTGATGCGGCCGCGCTCAGTATTTTTTCACACGATCCACTTCGTCGCCGATAATGTCCCGAATTTCTTGGAGATGGCCGGTGCGTTTGCCGGTGAGCCGGTAAAATTGCAGCAGCCCGTAGCCGGGGTATTCATTGCCCTCCACAATGAGTGGGCCGTTCACCGAAAACGCCACGTCCCAGCCCACATAGCGCACCTGCGGCACCTCGAGCGCCGCGCGCAGGCACATTTGAATCGCCTCGTCCATGTGCGGCAGCACCACCTCCGAAAACTTTTTGCCGGTGAGCGGGTGGCGGTCGTAAACATTTCCAAAGTCGTCCACCACATTGCTGTCGATGCGGCCGTCGGGGCCAATGCTGCAATATACGTCGTCGGTGCAGCCGATCACGTTTTTCTCGTCCTGATTCATGCGCAGCGCCGTGCGCAGCAGATGAGCCTGATGATCCTTCACGAGCGTGACAATGCGCAGCGAGCACACCACGTTCGGGTTGAGCTCGTTCACCTCCGCGCACTGCACAATGCCCTCCTCGAGCAGATACTGCCCGTTTTGGAGCAGCTGCTGCCGGAACGCCGCGGCGTCGGGTACCTCGGCCGACACCACGCGCGTCACGCCGTGGCCGCCTTCGCCCACCGGGTCTTTGGCAAACACAACGGGATGGCGCTGCAAAAACGACGCCACGTCCGCATCGGTGCAGCGCAGCAGGTTCAGGTCTTCGCGCCGCAAATAGTCGTGGAACAGGCGGCTGAAAATCAGCTTGTTATGAAAAATGCCGATATACTGCTGATCGTTCAGATAATGCAGAATGTTGTAAAACGAGCGCGCCGTGACGAACGTGCGCTTTTCGGCGGGGGTGATCTGCGCAAAATTGCCGCGAAAATAGTCGGTGTAGCCGGTGCCGTAGCGCAGGTAGCTCCCGAACATATCGAGCAGAATGAGCGCCGTTGGGCGGTGCGTTTCGGCCTGAATCACTGCGAGGGTCTTTTTCATTCGCGCATAATCAATGCTTTTAAATTTTTTGAGCATTCGCCTGGTGCCGCTTTTCATAACATCATTCCCCCACAGCCGGTTGCCGGATGAATATATATTTTATTTTATTTCGGTTCGTTGGAATTGTCAAGAAGAATCGGTGAAATATTGATGAAAAACGCGGCCGCCCGGTGCGCAGGACGTGCGTTTGCTTCCGGTATTTCCGGATTTTGAAAATATCATATATTTGCGCCATTTTCTTCCTGCCGTGATTTTCTGCGGTGCGCGCCGTGCAATATTATAGTATAAACATTCAGCGGCGGGATATGAGCGGCGCGGCAGGGCTTGCATGTGCCTGCAAAATATGCTATAATAACAAAAAACGGATTTTCGGTGCATATTTTTCGCCGAAAAAAGGAGGAAATTCCGATGTATCCCAGAGTGTGGGTCATCCCGCTGGCGGTGGTGGTGCTCGCAGGCGTGTGCTCCGTTTGGCGAAACCGGCGAATGCCGTGGGCGTCGGTGGCCGCGCTGCTGTGCGACGTTTATTTTTTTGTGCTGCTTGCAACGGTCACCACGCGCCAGAGCCAGCTGCGGCGCTATGATTTGGCCATGTCCGCCGCGCCGGCGCAGTCGCCCAAGCTGTTTGATGCGCTGCTCCGGTTCGTGGCGGGCACCGCATCGCCGGACGAAGCGCTGCTCGAGCGGCTCTATCCGCCGCTGCGCGGGCTGCTGATCGCAGCCGTTGCGCTCACGGCGGTGGTGGCGGTGCTGGAATGCATCCGAATGTTTCGCCCGCCGCGCGCACTGCGGCGGTAATGTTGGAAAACGCAGAGAGGAACGGTCGTTCATGATCAAAAAACAAAGGCGCGGCGTTTCGGTCATGCAGGTGATTGCCATCGGCTTTTTCCTGCTGATTCTGGCGGGCACGGCGCTGCTGTGTTTGCCCGTTTCGTCGCGGGCGCGGCGCTTCACGCCCATTTCCAATGCGGCGTTCACCGCCACCTCGGCGGTTTGCGTGACCGGGCTGGTGGTGGTGGACACCGGCTCCTATTGGTCGGCGTTTGGTCAGGCGGTGATCCTTTGCCTGATTCAAATCGGCGGGCTGGGTTTTATGACCATTGCCACGCAGTTTTATCTGCTCATGCGCCGCAAGATCGGTCTGCGCGCGCGGGAAACGCTGAGCGAGAGCATCAGCAGCACCCAGCTCGGCGGCGTGGTGCGCCTGTCGCAAAAAATCGTGGCCGGCACTGCGCTGATCGAGGGGGCGGGCGCGGTGCTGCTCGCGCTGCGCTTTTGCCCGCAGTTCGGTTTGGGGCGCGGGCTGTGGTTTGCGGTGTTCCATTCGGTTTCGGCGTTTTGCAACGCGGGGTTCGACCTGCTCGGCGGTGTGTTTGAGCCGTATTGCTCATTTGTGCACTATGCCGCCGATCCGCTCGTGATCCTCACGCTGTCGGCGCTGATTATCGTGGGCGGCATCGGCTTTGTGGTGTGGGACGATGTGACGCGCTTTGGGCTGCACTGGAAGCGCTACCACCTGCACAGCAAGCTCGTGCTGGTCACCTCGGCGCTGCTGCTGGGCGGCGGCACGCTGCTTTTTTGGCTGCTGGAGCGCAGCGCCACCTCGGCGGGCATGCACGCGGGCGGGCAGCTGCTTGCGGCGCTGTTCGACGCGGTCACGCCGCGCACCGCCGGGTTCAACGCGGTGCCCACCGATCAGCTGTCGAACGGCGGCAAGCTGCTCACGATCATGCTCATGCATGTGGGCGGCAGCCCCGGCTCCACGGCGGGCGGTGTCAAAACCACCACATGGGCGGTGCTCGTGCTCTATGCCGTGTCCTATGTGAAAAACCGGCCCAGCTTCGGCGTGTTCGGCCGTCGGCTGGATCCCGCCTGCCTGCACCGGGCGAGCGTGGTGCTGGCGCTGAATTTGCTGCTGCCGCTGTTCGCGTCGATGCTCATCGCCGGGCTGGAGCCCATTCCGCTCACCGATGTGCTGTTCGAAGCGTTTTCGGCCATCGGCACGGTGGGCATGACCACCGGCATCACGCGGGCACTCGGCCCGGTTTCCCGCGCCGCGCTGATGCTGCTGATGTATTTGGGTCGCGTGGGCAGTGTGTCGTTCGCGTTTGCGCTGGCCGAGCGCAAGGCCCCGCCGCGTGTCACCAATCCGGTGGAGCAGATCACCATCGGCTGACGGAAGAATTACAAAAAGATCGCATGGAGGAATGCAAGCAATGAAATCGCTGCTGATTATTGGCGCGGGGCGGTTTGGCGCGCTGCTGTGCCGCAATTTGTCCGGTTTGGGCAACGAAGTGATGGTGGTGGACGACGACGAGCGCAAGCTCACCGATCTGCTCGACTGCGTGGTGGAGGCCAAAATTGGCGACTGCACCCGCACCGACGTGCTGCGGTCGCTGGGGCCGGAGCATTTTGACGCATGCATTGTGTGCGTGACCGACGCGTTCCAGAGCAGCCTGGAAATTACCAGTCAGCTGCACGAAATGGGCGCCAAAAAGGTCATCAGCCTGGCGTCCACCGGCATTCAGGCCAAATTTTTGCGCACCAACGGCGCCGACGAGGTTATCTATCCCGAGCGCGACATGGCCAATCGGCTCGCGATGAGCATCAGCTACAATACCGTGTTTGATTTTATTCAGCTGTCGGACGAATATTCCATTTTTGAGATCGTACCGCTGCGCTCGTGGCTCGGGCGCAGCATTCGGGCGGTGAACGTGCGCGCGCACTACGGCATCAGCATTTTGGGCGTGAAAAAAGACGGCAAGGTCACCATGCCCGGCCCGGACTATGTGTTCAGCGAAGCGGAGCACCTGATCGTGATGGGCCGCACCGACATCATTCACGAGCTGGTTGGCAAGAACGAATGAGCCCG
>CAKUME010000020.1 GCA_934667575.1 uncultured Eubacteriales bacterium
GGATTATGTACACGATTCGCTGACCGAAAAGGGTTGGCGCGAGGCGCGGCTGCTCCGCGACCGGCTGATTCAGGAAAAAATCGATTATTTTTACTGCTCGCCGCTCGGGCGGGCGCGCGCCACGGCCCGGCCCACGCTGGAGGCGCTGGGGCGCACGGCCGAAATTTGCGGCTGGCTGCGCGAGTTCGACGGCAGCGTGACGAACCCGACCACCGGCGCGCCGCGGCGGGCATGGGACCAGCTTCCGTCGTTTGTGAACGAGCACGACGAGTTTTTTGACCGCGACAAGTGGAAAAAAACGCCGTTTTTTGCCAACAGCGACGTGCCCGAAAAATACGATATGGTCTGCCGCGAGCTGGACGCGCTGCTGGCGCGCCACGGCTATGTGCACGAGGGGCACCTGTTTCGCGTGACGCACGAAAACACCGACACCATCGCGTTTTTCTGCCACTACGGGGTGGAGTGCGTGCTGCTGTCGCACTTGCTGAGCATTCCGCCGGTGGCGCTGTGGCAGGGCTGCGTGGCGCTTACCACGTCGGTGACCACGCTGCACACCGAGGAACGGGTGCAGGGCATTGCATCGCTGCGCTGCTGCGGCTTCAGCGATGTGTCGCACCTGTATGCCGGCGGCGAACCGGCGTCGTTTCAGGCGCGTTTTTGCGAAGTGTATTCCAATTTTGACGAGCGCCATGGCGACAACGATCAGGACAAGGTGGGAAAACCGCAGTAACGGCGGAAAACGATAAAATTGCGGAACGGCCGCAAGGGAGAAGGAGAAATCACAATGGAAAATTTTTCGAATGAGTTGATGGATTGGCTCAACGGCGGGCATTCGCCGTGGCACACGGTGGCGATGGCCGCCAATTTTTTAACGGAGCAGGGCTTTGTGCCGCTGCCGCTGGGCAAGCCGTTTCATGTGGCGCGCGGCGGGCGGTATTTTGTCGAAAATGAAACCGCGCTGATCGCCGTCACGGTGGGGGCGCAAAACGTGTTCCGCGTGGCGGCGGCGCACACCGACTGGCCGTGCATGCGCGTGAAGCCCGAGCCGGAGCTCACCGGCCGCGGCGGCGGGCGGCTGAGTGCGGAGCCCTATGGCGGTGCGATTTTTAACAGCTGGATGGATCGCCCGCTGGGGCTGGCGGGTGCGGTGATGGTGCGCACCGGCGACCCGATGCATCCGCAAGCGCGGCTGGTGGACTGGGACGAGCCGCTCGCGGTGATCCCGAACCTGGCGATCCACATAAACCGCGAGGTGAACAAGGGCGCGCCGTATCGGGCCAACGTGGAAATGCTGCCCATTTACTGCACGCCGGCGCAGATGGGCGACGCGAAGAACTTTTTGGTGAAGCGGATCGCGGAACGGCTGGATATTACGCCGGATGAGGTGCTGTCGTTCGTGCTGTACGCCTATTGCGCCGATCCGGCGGCTCGCGTGGGCTTTGCGCAGGATATGATCTCGGCGCCGCGGCTCGATAACCTCACCTCGGTGCACGCCGTGTTGCGCGGGCTGGTCGATGCCGAGGGGCCGAACATCAACGTGGCCGTTTTGTACGACAACGAAGAAATTGGCAACAACACTCGCCACGGCGCGGACAGCAGCACGCTGAACGCGGTGCTCGAAAAGCTCGCGGCGGCGCTGGGGCTTGACCGTGCGGCCATGCTCGACGCGTGCGCAAACGGCATGCTGCTTTCGTGCGATGTGGCGCACGCGCTGCACCCGAACCGGCCGGAAATGGCCGACCCGGTGCTTGCACCGGTGATGGGCGGCGGCGTGGCGCTCAAGAGCAGCCCGCGCTATGCCTCCGACGCCGCCACCTGTGCGGTGGTGCGCGCGCTTTGCGACCGGGCGGGCATTCCGCTCCAAACCTACATGAACCGCGCCGACCTGCCGGGCGGCAGCACGGTGGGGAGCGTGGCGTCGGCGCTGCTGGCCATGCCGGCGGCCGATGTGGGCGTGCCGGTGCTCGCGATGCATTCGGCGCGCGAGCTGATGGGCGCATCCGATCAAGACGCGCTGGTGCGGCTGTGCACGGCGTTTTTCAGCGCGGAATAACACACGGATTTTCGTGGGGCATATCAAAAAAAGCCGGTGCGGCACCCGAGGTGGGTGCGGCACCGGCTTTTTGCGGTTGTTGAGAAAAAAACGCTTTGCCCCAAAACGCCGCCGAAGCGGCCGCGTCGGAATTATTCCACCCAAACGCCGGGCTGCGCGGCGGCGTGCACCGCGCGTTCCACCAGGCGAATGACGTCCTTGGTCTGGTTGGGGTCAAACGGAAGCGCTCCGGTCTCAAAAAAGCGAATGATCGCGCGCAAAAGATTGGGGAAGAACGGCGAAGTCACCTCGGCCCATCGGTCCGGCTGCCCCGGCGCAGACCAATGAAGCGCATAGGGCAGGTGGGGCGCATAGATCATGGTGGCGCTGCCGTTTTCCGCCTGCACATCGAGCAGCGTGAGGCCGCCGCGCTGCTGCGCGCACACCCGCTGCGAAGCGCCTACCTTTTTGACCGCCATTTCCGCTTCGTGAATGATGTATTCCGGCAGGTTGGAGCCGCCGCCGAGCACCATCAGATGTCCGCCCTGCGGCAGGGTGTCCAGCTCATCGGCAAAGCGCAGCGCCGACGTGCTGAAAAACGGCGTGCCGTATTTTTCCGCGATCTCAAAAATCGCGCAGGCGGCGGCGTAATCCGGCGCAAAGGTTTTGTCGATGTAGGTCGGCTTTCGGTAGGGGAGCACCGCCTGCGCATAGCGCAGATGGGTCTCGGGGTTGGACGGCGCAAGCACGATAATCACGTCGCTTTTTTCGCACAGCGCGTCGATGGAATCGCACAGCTCCGCGCCGTGTGCTTTGCACCACTGCGCCGCCGTGGCGCCGGTTTTGGGGGTGACGGTGTGCTCCGCCCAGGCATAGGCCACGCGATAATCGCAGCCCAGCGCGGCGCAGGCTTCGGCGATCCAGTCCGGGTAATGGTCGGCGTGCCATTCGTTGAGGTCGTAGTCCACAAATCCGATTTTTTTCATGGCATGCCTCGCTCAAAGCACCACTTCGCGATGCTTGGCGGCGCTGTCATAAAGCGCCTGCATGGCCAGCGAGCTTTGGAGCACTTCGCGAATGTTGCTGCGGTTCGGCTGGCCGCTCTGATAGGACTCCACAAAGGCGCGGTCCTCGCACAGGTACATATCGGGAATCTCATATTCCTCTTGCGTGGTTTCCAGCGTTTGGCCGTCGAAGAGCTGGAAGAACTGGCGGTATTGCAGCCGCGCGCCCTTTTTGTCGCCCAGAAAATCGATATACATTTCTTCGCCGGGCAGGTTCTGCGCCCACGCGCCGTTGAGCGAGATGTTGGCCTTGTCGGTGCGGAGATAGCCGGTCACAAAATCCTCCACGTCGTTGGTGCCGTGCTCCACGTCGGCCGTGTCTTCCGCCCACATGAATTTGTATTTATAATCCTTCATGTTTTTGGCCATTTCGGAGTAGCAGTCGCAGGTTGCCGTTTCGAGCTTGACGCCGCCCAGCACATAGAAGATCAGGTCGAGAAAATGCACGCCCCAGTCGATGAGCGCGCCGCCGCCGGAATGCGCCTTGGTGGTGAATGCGCCGCCCAGACCGGGAATGGAGCGGCTGCTGCGGAACGAGCAGACCACCTGATAAATTTTGCCGAATTCGCCGCGCGCGTTCATTTGCTGCAGCTTTTCCACCGAGCGATGGAAGCGGTTGCACACGCCGATGTTCAGCATTTTGCCCTGCTTTTCGGCCTCGGCCGCCATTTCGGCCGCGTGGGCATAGTCCACCGCAGCGGGCTTTTCGCACAGCGCATGCTTGCCTGCGCGCAGTGCGTCAATGGCAACGGTGTAGTGGCCGTCGTTGGGCGTGAGCACCCACACGGCGTCCACCTCCGGGTCGGCGAGCACCGTGCGGTAATCGGCCACGGTTTGCTCGATCTTGGGGAACTTGGCCTTTGCGGCCTCCGCCTTTTCGGGCAGAATGTCGCACGCGTATTTTACCCGAACCTCCGGGATTTGCTCAAACGCCGGAAAATGGGCGCCGTTCGCAATGCGCCCGCAGCCAATCACAGCGATCACAGTCGGTTTCATAAAAAAATCCCCTTTCATAACGGAAAACAGATTTGAATTTCCTGCCTGTATTATAACATCCGAATTCGGCAAAAACAATGGATTTTTTACCGTAGAAATTTAATGATTTTACATATTGACACCGCGCGGAACGGGCGCTATAATAAAATCAAATGATCGGCAGGGAGGATGGCCGCATGGAAAACGATGCATACCGCTATCGGATCTCGTGGGATGAAATAGAGTCGCCGCGCACCTTTGGGCCGTTCCAGCTGTTTCAGGCGGGGCGCATTCATTGCCGCCCGAACACGGTGATCCCCACGCACACGCAGCTCAATTATGTGGAGCTCACGGTGGCCGCCGACGGCGCGGGCGTGGTGGAAACGAACGGCGTGGCGGTGCCGGTGGCGCGCGGCGATATTTATGTGTCGTTTGCGGGCGATTTTCATGCGATCTGCTCCGACCCGAACGATCCGCTCAAGTTTGAATATGTCACGGTGCAAACGGCGGACCCGGCGCTGCGCGGCGCCATGGAGGAGCTGATCGCCACGCATCACGACGCCGCGGCGCGGGCGCTGCGCGACGATCGGCTGCGCGCGCTGGTTTCGCAGATTATTTGGGAGGCAAACCACCCGGCGGAGGAGTCCGACCGCGCGATCGAGGCCGCGATCATGCTGCTGTTCATTGAAATGATCCGCGATTTTCGTGCAAACGCGCCGCAACATGAAGAGGAGCATGCGGATGGCGCAAAGGAGACCTGCCTGCGCGTGATGAATTACATCGACCATCACATTTACACCATTCGCAATTTAAGGGAGCTGTGCGCGATCACGCATTACAGCTACAACTACCTTTCCAATCTGTTCCAGCGCACCACGGGCGACACGCTCGCGCATTATTATCAAAACCGCCGGCTCGAAACGGCCGCGCTGCTGCTGCGGTCGGGGCGTTTTTCGGTGTCGGAAACGGCGCAGGTGCTCGGGTATTCGTCCATTTATGCATTCAGCCCGGCGTTTAAGAATAAATACGGTACCTCGCCGGGGGCCTACCGGCGCCGCGCGGAAGCGGAAGCCCAACCGGAACCGGATGCGACAAAAAAGCGCCCGCCTCACGCGGAGGCGGACGCAAATCGAATGCAAACGGAATGATTTAGAACAGGCCGTGGATCACGCCGTTGTCGTCCACGTCGATGCGCTCGGCGGCGGGCGATTTGGGCAGACCGGGCATGGTCATGATGTCGCCGGTGAGGGCCACCACAAAGCCCGCACCCGCAGCCACGCGCAGGTTTTTCACCGTGACGGTGAAGTGCTCCGGCGCGCCGAGCCGCGTGGCGTCGTCCGAAAAGCTGTACTGCGTTTTGGCCATGCACACGGGCAGGCGGTCGAAGCCCAGTTTTTGCAGCTCTGCGAGCTGCTTTTTGGCGGCAGGCGTGTAGGCCACGCCGTCGCCGTGGTAAATTCGGGTCACGATGGCGTCAATTTTCTCCGAAACCGGCGCGTCGGCGTCGTAGGCAAAGGTGAAGCGGCCGTGCTCTTCTTCGCACAGGCGCACCACCTCGCGCGCCAGCGCCTCGCCGCCCTTGCCGCCTTCGGCCCAAACGGTGGAAAGCACCACATGCACGCCCAATTTTTTGCATTCGTCCATAATATAGGCGATTTCGGCGTCGGTGTCGGTGGGAAAGCGGTTCACGGCCACCACGCACGGCAGGTGGAACACGTTTTTGATGTTGGAAACGTGGCGCAGCAGGTTCGGCACGCCCTGCGCGAGCGCCGGCAGATTTTCGGCGGCGAGGTCGGTTTTGGGCACGCCGCCGTGCATTTTGAGCGCGCGAACGGTGGCCACCACCACCACCGCAGAAGGCTCCAGCCCGGCCATGCGGCATTTGATGTCGAGAAATTTTTCCGCGCCGAGGTCTGCGCCGAAGCCGGCTTCGGTCACGGCGTAGTCGCCCAGCTGCATGGCGAGCCGCGTGGCGGTCACGGAGTTGCAGCCGTGGGCAATGTTGGCAAACGGGCCGCCGTGCACGAATGCGGGCGTGCCCTCGAGCGTTTGCACCAGATTCGGTTTGATCGCGTCCTTGAGCAGCGCGGTCATTGCGCCCGCGGCCTTGAGGTCGCCCGCCGTCACCGGGTCGCCGCCGTAGGTGTAGGCCACCACAATGCGGCTCAGGCGCGCCTTGAGGTCGGCAATGGACGTGGCCAGGCAGAGCACCGCCATCACCTCGGAGGCCACGGTGATGTCAAAGCCGTCCTCGCGCGGGGTGCCGTTCACCTTGCCGCCCAGGCCGTCCACAATGTTGCGCAGCTGGCGGTCGTTCATATCCACGCAGCGCTTCCAGGTGATGCGGCGCGGGTCGATGCCCAGCGCGTTGCCCTGCTGGATGTGGTTGTCGAGCATGGCAGCCAGCAGATTGTTGGCCGCGCCGATGGCGTGAAAATCGCCGGTGAAGTGCAGGTTGATGTCCTCCATGGGCACCACCTGGGCATAGCCGCCGCCGGCCGCGCCGCCCTTGATGCCGAACACCGGCCCCAGCGACGGCTCGCGCAGCGCCGCAACCGACTTTTTGCCGATTCGGCGCAGGCCGTCGGCCAAGCCGATGGTGGTGGTGGTTTTGCCCTCGCCCGCCGGGGTGGGGGTGATCGCGGTGACGAGCACCAGCTTGCCCGGGGTCGAATCGGCGCGGAGCAGCGAGAGGTTCACCTTGGCTTTATATTTGCCGTACGGCTCCAGATCATCCGCGCCGATGCCCGCCGCCTCGGCGATTTCGGTGATGGGACGCATGGGGCAGGCCTGTGCAATTTCGATATCCGAAGGTTGTGCCATGATATTCATCCTTTCAAAAATCTATTTATCGGAATTCGAAGACATCCGCTTCGCAATCGCGTTGTTTGGATCTTATTTGAAATATCGAACGGCCGATTCAAACAGCTTCATATCGTATTCGCCCGGCACGTTGCGATAGAGCCCGCTGCCGATGCGCTCGGCGTGGCCCATTTTGCCGAACACCCGGCCGTCGGGCGAGGTGATGCCCTCGATGGCCGCCATCGAATTGTTCGGGTTAAAGTGCACGTCGGCGGTCGCGCTGCCCGCAAGGTCTACATACTGCGTGGCAATCTGGCCGTGCGCCGCAAGCTCCGCAATGAGCGCCGGGGGCGCGATGAAGCGGCCCTCGCCGTGCGAGATCGGCACCGAGTAGATCTCGCCGGGGCGGGTTTGCGCCAGCCACGGCGATTTGTTCGACGCCACGCGCGTGCGCACAATGCGCGACTGATGGCGGCCGATCGTGTTAAAGGTGAGGGTGGGGGAGTCGGGCGTGGGGTCGGTAATGCGGCCATAGGGCACCAGGCCGAGCTTGATGAGCGCCTGGAAGCCGTTGCAGATGCCGAGCATCAGGCCGTCGCGCCGCTCCAAAAGCGCCGTGACCTGCTCGCGCACGGCGGCGCTGCGGAAAAACGCGGTGATAAATTTGCCCGAGCCGTCCGGTTCGTCGCCGCCGGAAAAGCCGCCGGGAATGAACACCATCTGCGCGGTGCGCAGCGCCTGGGCAAACTGCTCCACCGAGCGCGCAATGCCATCGGCGGTGCGGTTGTTGAGCACCATGAGCTGTGCGTCGGCGCCCGCGTCGCGCATGGCTTTGGCCGAGTCGTATTCGCAGTTGGTGCCCGGGAACACCGGAATGAGCACGCGCGGCTGCGCGCATTTTACGGCCGGAGCCGCGCGGTGCGCGCAGGAGCAGGTGTAGGTCTGCGGGGCGGGCGCGGCGGTGGGAATGTTGCAGGAATACACCGGCTCGAGCTTGTTCTCGTAGGCGGCGCGGAGCGCATCCAGTGGCAGCGTTTCGCCGCGGAACGTGAATTCCGGCGCGGCGGTCACGGTGCCGAGCACCTCCGCGCCGGCCGGGAGCGGTTGGTCGGCCGGAATTTCGAGCAGGAATGCGCCGTAGTCGTAGCCGAACAGCGCAGGGAGCGTGCAGCGGTCGTCAAACGCAAAGCCCATCCCGTTGCCGAGCGCCATTTTGAGCACGGCTTCGGCATCGCCGCCAAAGCCCGGCGTGTAGGCGGTCACGGCATTGCCGCTGCGGAGCAGCGCGGTCACGCGATCCAGCAGCGCGAGCAGCGACGCCGGATCGGGCAGCCCGTCGGCGGTATAGTCGGGCGCGAGCCGCACCAAACGCGAACCGGGCTGCTTGAGCTCGTTCGGCACCACATCGTCGGTTTTGGCGGTGGTCACCGCGAACGAAACGAGCGTGGGCGGCACGTCGAGCCGCTCAAACGAGCCGCTCATCGAGTCTTTGCCGCCGATCGCGCCAATGCCCAGCGCCAGCTGCGCCTCGAACGCGCCGAGCAGCGCGGCCAGCGGCTGCCCCCAGCGCGCGGGATCGTGCTGCGGCTTTTCAAAATATTCCTGGAAGGTCAGATACACGTCGCGGAACGCCGCGCCGGTGGCGATCAGCTTGCACACGGATTCCACCACGGCAAGGTACGCGCCGTGGTAGGGGCTTTTTTCGGAGATATACGGGTTAAAGCCCCACGCCATGAGCGAGCAGTCGTTGGTGTGCTTGCGCTCGACCGAAATTTTTTGCGCCATGGCCTGAATGGGCGTGAGCTGGTTGCGTCCGCCGAACGGCATGAGCACCGTGCCCGCGCCGATGGTGGAGTCGAACCGCTCCGACAGGCCGCGCTTGGAGCACACGTTGAGGTCCTGCGCGAGCGCGCGGTATCCGGCGGCAAAATCGGACGGAATTTCTTTTTTGTAGTCCTGCGGCGCTTCGGGCGCAATGTCGATGTGCTTTTCCGCGCCGTTGGAATTCAAAAATTCGCGGCTGAGGTCCACAATGGTGCGGCCGTTCCAGTCCATTTGCAGGCGCGGCGTTTCCTGCACCTGCGCCACCACGGTGGCCTCCAGGTTTTCGCTGTCGGCAATTTCAAGAAAACGCGCCACGTCCCTGGGCTCCACCACCACGGCCATGCGCTCCTGCGATTCGCTGATCGCGAGCTCGGTGCCGTCGAGACCGTCATATTTTTTCGGCACGGCGTTGAGGTCGATGCGCAGCCCGTCGGCCAGCTCGCCGATTGCCACCGACACGCCGCCCGCGCCAAAGTCGTTGCAGCGCTTGATCATGCGGCAGGCCTCGGCGTTGCGGAACAGGCGCTGGAGCTTGCGCTCCTCGGGCGCGTTGCCCTTTTGCACCTCGGCGCCGCAGTGCTCGAGCGACTGGAGCGTGTGCGACTTGGAGGAGCCGGTCGCGCCGCCGCAGCCGTCGCGGCCGGTGCGGCCGCCGAGCAGGATCACGGCATCGCCGGGGGCGGGGCGCTCGCGGCGCACGTTTTCGGCCGGTGCGGCGGCGACCACCGCGCCGATCTCCAGGCGTTTGGCCGCGTAGCCGTCGTGATACAGCTCGTCCACCATGCCGGTGGCCAGACCGATCTGGTTGCCGTAGGAGGAATAGCCCGCGGCGGCGGTGGTCACAATTTTGCGCTGGGGCAGCTTGCCCGGCAGCGTTTGCGACACGGGGCGCAGCGGATCGGCCGCGCCGGTGACGCGCATGGCGCCGTAAACGTAGGCGCGCCCCGAAAGCGGGTCGCGAATGGCGCCGCCAATGCAGGTGGCCGCACCGCCGAACGGTTCAATTTCGGTGGGATGGTTGTGCGTTTCGTTTTTGAACAGCAGCAGCCACGGCTCCTTTTTGCCGTCCACCTCCAGATAGATGTCGCTGCTGGTGGGAAATCCTGCGATACTCACTCTGCTCCCTCCTCACTGTCTGTCCTTTGCCGGCGGCCTCTCAAACGGTGATGTGGGCCGTCAGCCAGATCTGATTCAGCCCGTGGGCCACAGTAAAGGAGAAGTCCACCAGGCATCGGGCCGGGTCCTGACTGTCCGCCGTCACCGTCACGTTCTCATACCCGGTGATGATCTCCCGGGCCTTCTTGTTCTCCAGCTCCAGCACCACCTGGGCCCGGATGGCCCCCCGGCTCTGGGCCGTATTTTTGGCCCGCTGGAACTTCGTCCGCAGGGCCCGGCGCAGGGTGGGGATCACGTCGTCCACAATGCGGATGGTGGTCAGATCCCGCCAAGTGGCGTCCGCCGCCTCCCCCGTGGTGGTCCGGGTGGTCACGCCCCGCACCACGCTGACCACCCCGGCCGCCTGCTCCACCGGGGTGACCCCGCCCCGCACCAGGGTGTCGATCTCCGTATCCCCATACCGGGCCTCCAGCCCGTCCACGCCCTTCAGCTCCGCGCCGCCCAGGGGAATGGCCGGGTCGCTCTCCCCGGCGATGGCTCCCGCCACCGCCGCCGCCACGCCCAGGCCGTCCGCAGCCTCTCCGTTCTGATTTACGCCGCCGGGAGCCACCAGCACCACCCGCTCGTGGTTCAGGGCCTTGGCCCGGGCGATCAGCTGATCCACCGTCTCCCCCGCCCCACCGGCGGCCACGGCGATCCGCTCCCGCCGGTTGGCCGAGGCCGTCTCCACGCTCTGCTTCATGGCCTTCTGCACGTCCCCGTCCGTGCTGTCACAGATCACCGCCGTGATGTCCTCCAGCCCCTCCAGTGCGGCAAAGCCGTCGGCATAGCCCTCGCCCCCGGCGATGGGCACCGCCGCCACGGCCCCGGCCCCGTTTTTCAGGGCCAGCCGGACAAGCTCCGCCATGGTCCCCTGACCAAAGGCGTTCACCGCCCCGTCATAGCTGGTCACGATCTTCACCTCGTTGGCCGTGGCCTTGGTGTTCACCGCCACCAGGCCCACCTGCTTGCCCCCGCCGCTGCCGCTGACCACAGAAGAGGCATCATACGCGGAATAGACCCCCG